>JBILPN010000271.1:0-5575 GCA_044373865.1 Luteolibacter sp.
CCTTCAGCGTGTAATCCTCTAGCAAATTTGCCGGCATTTTCATGGCGGCGCCTTCAGCTTGGCTTCTCCCGCCCTTGGAGCTCACCTTGCCAGTGGATAAATTGAGCTCGCCTCCGTTGGAGTAGTAAATTTCCTTCGTGGCCCCGGCGGAGTTGCTGAAACGCGAGCCGTAAGTCACTTGGAAGCCGGACGATGGATCGTCGAGCGGACCGTAGTCAAACACGGCGGTGAGCGTGTCGAAGTTGGTGCGACCATCCTTCCATTGGTAAATTCCACCATTGGCCGCGACCGAGCGAGGGTGGGGGAGCCCGGTGAACCAGTGGATCGTATCAATCTGGTGGCACATCCATTGTCCTGCGATGCCGGATGAATATGGCCAGAAGAGCCTGTATTCCAAATACTTGCGTGGGTCCCACTGATCGTCTGGACGGTTCGCGAGGAAGCGCTTCCAGTCGGTGTCCTTTTCCCGGATTGAAGCGACGAGATCGGGGCGGCGCCAGCGTCCGGGTTGGTTGACGTTCCAAGTCATCTCTGCGGCGACGATTGGGCCGAATTTCCCGCTTTTCAGGTAATCGTGTGCGGCGTGGTAGGTGTTGCCGGAGCGGCGTTGCGAGCCGATTTGGACGATGCGGTCGGAGCCCTTCACCGCCTTGAGCGCGGCGCGAGCGTCCTGCATGGTCTCTGCAAAGGGTTTCTCGCAATAGACATCGCAACCGGCCTCGATCGCCTCAATGGTGTGGACGGCGTGTTGAAAATCTGCGGTTGAGATGATGACGGCGTCTAAATTCGCTTTTTCATAGAGCTCCTCGTTGTTCCGGTAAGTCGGGATGTCTTGCTTGAAGTGCTTGGTGAAATACGCCTTCGCCTCATCGCGGCGCACACTCCAGATGTCTGAGACTCCGACGATTTCGCAATTGTGTTGGGCGGCGATCGCCTTGTATGCGGGGAGCAGAGCGCTGTTGAGGCGGTCGGAGAAGCCGACGATGCCGATGCGAATGCGCTCATTTGCGCCAGCGCTGCGGTTTTGGGCGCGAGCGGTGGAGAACGTTTGAGAGGCCAGCAGGCCTAGGGTGCCGAGCGAGCCAGTGCGGAGAATTTCGCGACGATTCATGGTTGGGTTTGGTAGGGTTGATTGAGAGTGGGCGGCCGGTTTGTGTAGAGCCGATGCAATGAAAACGCGGGCCAAGCCAGGATTTTGTCAAAAGTCGTGTGGAAGAGAAGAAATCATTCGGGTTACTGTCCCAAACCGGCCGAAAATTGCCAAAAACGCGCAAAAATCGTCGAAAGTGAGACTTTGGGCTTGCAAGCTCCCGCTCATCTCATAACACCTGCGGCCCGAATTATGGCTAAGAAAAGTTGGATCGCCCGCAACGCGCGCAAAAAAGAAACCGTCGAGAAATACGCAGCACTCCGTCTCAAGCTCAAGGCTGAGAAGGATTACGTGGGTCTTTCCATGCTTCCTCGCAATGCAAGCCCGACGCGTCTGGTGAATCGTTGTGAGATCACGGGCCGTCGCCGTGCTTTCTTGCGCCGCTTCCGCCTTTCCCGGATTACCTTCCGTGAGCTTGCGTCCGCTGGCATGTTGCCAGGCGTGACGAAGTCGAGCTGGTAACTGGCACGATTTTCGCTATTTTCGACGTGAGACGGAAACTGCCCGTCTCGCGTCATTCTTATGCCAATTTACGAATACGTTTCTGAAGCGCCGGATGACCCTGAGCATTCGTGTCGCATTTGTGCGCGCGGATTTGAACTGAGACGGCCGATTGACCGAGCGCCTCTTGAGAAGTGCCCTCTCTGCAAGCACGCGGTGAAAAAGGTCATTTCCCGGATCAACACACCGAGCATCACCAAGCCACTTTCAGTGACTGATGCCAAAAAAGCAGGTTTCACCGTGCTTCAGCGTCGTGACCAAGGTGTTTACGAGAAACTCTGATCCACCTTGAAATGACCACATTTTTATTGGGTTTTGATCTCCTAGCCGCTTCCTCTCCGACCCCGCCATCGGAGTTTCCCACGCTCGGGAAGTCGCTGCTGTATTTGGCCGGAATTCTATTTTTCCTGTTGTTGAACGCCTTTTTCGTGGCATCCGAGTTTGCGATTGTGAAGGTGCGGCCAAGCCAGCTTGAGGCGCAATCCAAGGCGAGTCCGGCCAAGTTGAAAGTGGCGCTCAATGTGGTGAACCACCTCGACGGTTACCTTTCTGCGAACCAGCTCGGCATCACGATCGCATCACTGGCCCTTGGCTTTTTGGGTGAGCCGTTTGTCGAGGCCCTGGTCGCGCCGTTGCTTTTGATGACTGGGATGTCGGTTTGGTGGGTAAAATTGATCTCCTTCACCTTGGCGATCATCTCCTTCACTTTCCTGCACGTGGTGATTGGTGAGTTGATGCCGAAGTCGATTGCGATCAGCCGTTCGGTATCGACGACGATGGCCTTGGCGACGCCCTTGCACACGTTCTATCGCTCGGCGCATTGGGCGATTGTGGTTTTGAACGGGACGGCAAACTGGCTGCTCAAGCGCTTGTTTAACATCGATCCAGTCAGCGAAGGCGGGCACTCCCACTCAGCGGCGGAATTGGCGCTGCTGGTCACCCAGAGCGGCCAGTCCCAAGAAGTGACGGAGACCGAGCGAGAGATCTTAATTAACGCGTTGGGGCTTAATGAATTGTGGGTTCGTGACGTGATGACTCCGCGCAACAAGGTGGTGATTCTGGATGCGGATGAACCCTTTGAGAAAACCTTGGAAATCGCGATGCGCAGCAAGCACACGCGGTTTCCCCTGGTGAAGGGACACTTGGACAATGCGATTGGTTTGATTCACATCAAGGATCTGTTCAAGCTGATCAAGGACCCGGATCCTGATCTCATGAGGATCAAGCGGGATTTAAAAATCGTTCCGGACACGATGCCGCTGGACAGTCTTTTGCAATTTTTCCTGCGTGAGCACGCCCATTTGGCGATGGCGGTGGACGAGTTTGGCACGCCGGTCGGGATTGTGTTCTTGGACAACGTGATTGAAGAGCTCGTGGGCGACATTCAGGACGAGTTCGACAACGAGCGCTCGTCATTCACGCGTGTCAACGAGGACGAATTCGTGATTGAGGGAGCCATGACCTTGAACGAATTGGCCGGGCACGTTCCGGAATTGTTTGTGGAGAGCGGCGAGGTCACCACGATCGGCGGCTATTTGACTCAGCAGTTGGAGCGCTTCCCGGAAGTGGGAGAAACTCTGGAAGTTCTTGGTTATGAAGCGCGTGTGACAAGCACGGACGGCCGCCGAGTGGGCCAAGTCCACTTCCGCAAGTTGGTTCCCGCCAGTGTCGATGAAGAGAGCTTGGTGGAAAGCTAAGGGAGTTCTTGAGTGGCGGCTATTTTTGGCAAGCCGCCGGAGCCATGGAGCGCAATTTATGCGCCGCGCATCAGCGAGATTTCAGCAAGCGTGATGAGCGCTTTGAAGAGGTCTTCGCGAGGGGCGGTTTTTAAATCTGCGACGGTGACGGCGCGTTCTAAAGTGAATTTTCCCGAGCGAGTGCGGCGCAGTGCGCTGAGGTGGGCGCCGCAACCGAGTTTGGCACCGATGTCGTGCGCGTAGGTCCGGACGTAGAAGCCTTTTGAGCAGTTCACCGTGAAGTCGATCTCGGGCAGCGCAATGCGTGAAATTTCGTTGGAGGTGATGTGGACTTTCCGGGGCTCACGCACGATTTCAATGCCCTTGCGTGCGAGTTTGTAGAGGGGGACGCCGTCTTTTTTGATGGCGGAGACCATGGGGGGGATTTGCTCGAACTCACCCATGAAACCGTCAAATGCCGTTTGAATTTCAGCTGGAGAATAGTCGCCGACGGGTTTGCTCTCCAAAATCTCGCCTTGTCGGTCTTGGGTGCTGGTGGTGGCTCCGAGGGTCAGCGTGCCGACGTATTGCTTGTCCTCGCTCATCAGCAAATCCTGGATTTTTGTGGCCCGGCCGATGACCAGCATGAGAAGCCCGGTCGCCATGGGGTCGAGCGTGCCACAGTGGCCGATCTTCTTGGTGTTCAATGCACGGCGAGCGATGGCGACCACGTCGTGCGAGGTCATGTCTTCGGCTTTGTCGATGAGGAGGACTCCGCTCGGGCCGTCTTGCTGGTTGGATTGGTTTCGCATGTTAAAAAGGGGTTTGTGCTCAGGCTGAGGCGGCTTGGATGCTGCGGCGGATGGCGGCGAGGACAAGGGGTTTTGCCGTCTCAAGCGGGCCGGGCATCCGGATGCCGGCGGCAAGGGCATGGCCGCCGCCACCGAATTCCGAGGCGATTTTGCAGACGTCAACGCTGCGCTGCTTGGAGCGCAAGGAGACGCGGACTTTTCCGTCTGGGAGTTCTTCGAAAAATGCGGCAAGTTGGACGCCGCGAATCGCGCGGATGAGGTCGATGAGCCCCTCGCTGTCCTCTGGGCGCAGGCCGAGATCGATGCGAGTTTGGTCGCGCATTTCCCAGTGGGCGATGCTGCCGTCTTCGGAAAGTTCAAGGGTGTTGAGCAGGGCGCGCATCAACTCCACGCGGCGGAAGGGGTAGCTGTCGTAGGTGTTTGAGTTGATGGTTCCGACGTCTAGCCCTTGGTGAATCAGGTCAGCGGCCATTTCGTAGGTGGCGGCGGTGGTGGACGGGTATTGGAATGAGCCGGTGTCGGTGGAAACGGCCACGTAGATGGCATCGCGCGATTCTGCGGGGAGCGGCAGGCCGAGGGCGGTGATCAGCTGGTAGAGGATTTGTCCGGTGGCGGGGCTGCTTGAGTCGATCAAGTTTAGGTCGCCGTAGCGTGGGTTTGACACGTGGTGGTCGATGTTTAGCCAAACTTTCGCCTGAGATGCGGCGAGAAGAGATTTTTCACCGAGGCGGGGCTTGGTTGCGGTGTCGAGTGCGATGGCGACTTCGACGTCCAAGGGGGCGTTGGGTGGGGTTTCGATGCGCTCGGAGCCGGCGAGAAAGGCGAGATTGTCCGGGAGTCCGTCGTCGTTGATCATGCGGACGGATTTTCCCGCAGCGATCAGGGCGAAACCGAGTGCCAGTTGCGAGCCGATCGCGTCGCCATCCGGGCGGATGTGGCTGAGGAGTACGAAGGATTGGTGCTGGCGGAGAATTTCTCCGATTTGCTCGAAGCTCGCGTTTTCAGGATTGGCAGTGGGATCGCTCATGGGGTGGGACCGCGGGCGCGGGGGGCGGATTCTTGTCGGGAGAGCGGTTGGCGCAAGGACAAATCCGCATCGATTTCGCGGGCCATGGGCGCGGAAAAAGGCACCCGAGAGGATGTCCCAGGTGCCTTTTTGGTTGGGGGGGTGGGGGAGAAAGCTTATTTCAGTTCTTCGAGCTTGAGGGATTCCGGCACCAGCACGGCATTGATGGTGTGGATCACTCCGTTGCTGGCCATGCGGTCGGCGCTTGAGACTTTAGCGCCGCTGATTTCGACAGCTCCGGCGGTGCTGCTGACCTGAATGGTCTCGCCACTCATGGTCTTGACGTTGCCGCTTTTTAAGGCCGCAGCGGTGAGTTTTTCGCCGATCACATGGTGGAGCAGGAGTTTGCGGAGATATTCCTTATTTTCCG
>JBILPN010000272.1:0-5555 GCA_044373865.1 Luteolibacter sp.
GGTCGGAATTCCAATCGGAATCCTTTGTGGTGTATTTGACTTCTTTTCAAAGTTGTTTGAGCCGTTTGTCGATTTTTTCCGCTACATGCCTGCACCCACATTCAGCACCTTGCTCGTGGCTGTGCTTCTCGCGGGGGACGCGCCAAAAATCGCATTGGTATTCATCGGGACGGTCTTCCAACTGATCCTAGTCGTCTCTAAAACCACACGCCTGCTTGATCCTTCCTTGTTGGAGGCGGCGCAGACTCTTGGTGCTAGACCTCGCCAAATGATCACCCACGTGGTGATTCCCGGAATTATGCCCAATCTATACAATGACCTTCGAATTCTGTTGGGCTGGGCATGGACATGGTTGGTAATCGCCGAATTGATCGGGGTGAAGAGCGGGCTCACCGAGTTTATCGAAACTCAGGGGCGCTTCCGGAATTTCGACCGAGTGTTTCCGGTGATCATCCTCATCGGTGTTACCGGCTTCATGATGGATCAAGTGCTATCATGGCTGCATGGTCTGCTATTCCCTTGGGCTGGAAGAGATGGCCCCGGAGCACGCGGATTTTTCAAACTCCTCATGCGTCCGCTTCTGGCGCTTGGTTCACCCACAACAAGCAAGCCTACAATTCATTCATGACTACGGATCTAACATTGCCTGACTACCGTGAGCAGTCGCCGGAGGTTGCCTCGCGGTTCGAGCGCCTACTGCAGCGACCCGTCGCTTTGCAGGTGAGTGGTCTGAGCAAGCATTTTGAGACCCCGCGTGGAACGATCACCGCGCTGGATGATGTTTCATTTTCCGTCCACAAGCGGGAACTTCTCAGTGTGATTGGTCCTTCCGGTTGTGGGAAGTCAACCTTGGTAAGGATTCTAGCTGGTTTGGAAACGCCAAGCTCTGGAGAGCTTCGTGTGTATGGTGAGCCTGTGTCTGGTCCTGGTCCAGACCGGGGCATGGTCTTTCAGGGATACACGCTCTTCCCTTGGCGCACCGTGAAGGAAAATGTGATGTTTGGCCCGCGAATGGCTGGAAGATCGGCATTTTCCGCGGAATCCGAAGCGCGCGAATGGATCGAACTTGTCGGCCTATCAAAATTTGAAAACTCCTATCCTCATCAACTCTCTGGTGGCATGAAGCAGCGCGTGGCCATTGCCCGGGCTCTGGCGAACCAACCCCGCGTTCTGTTCATGGATGAGCCATTTGGTGCACTGGATGCGCAAACTCGCTGCCAGATGCAGTCATACCTTTTGGACATTTGGCGGAATGTTGATATCACCATTGTCTTCATCACGCATGACCTCGATGAAGCGGTTTTCCTATCTGACCGAATCCTCGTTTTAGATGCGAATCCCGGACGTGTCCGTGAGGTGGTTGAAGTTCCGGTCCCGCGTCCCCGAACGAACAGCCAACTCTTTCTTCCATCATTCATGGGCGTGCGTCAACATATCGACCATTTGATTCATCCTCCTGGTCAAGGTCAGAAGGAAGCTCCTGTATTGCGTCATGCGATCTCGGATCCCGACGTGGTTTGAAATGCAAGGATTCCACCTCGCAAATTTTTACTCTCTCAAGTCTTCACACTTATTTAGAAAAACGTATGAACCAAGAACAAATTCGCGCCATGCGCGACGATCTCAAGCAACAAGGAGTCAAGTATTGCATCGGCGCATTTGTCGATATCCATGGAGTGCCGAAGGGTAAATTCGTGCCAATCGATCATTTCGAGGATTTTGCGGCTGGAAGTGAACTTTACACGGGATATGCGTTGGACGGTGTCGGGCAGCGGCCAAACGATGATGAGATCGCGTCTCTCCCCGACCTAACACGGGGCTGTGTTTTGCCATGGAATAAAGAGGTCGCATGGTTCCCCGCCGATAATACTTTCAAGGGCAAGCCCTACGAGGTAAACACGCGGGTCGCTCTGAAAAAACAACTCGCCGAAGCGGCAAAAATGGGATTCGGCATGAATCTCGGAATTGAATGTGAATTGTATGTGGTCAAGCTCGCCGAGGATGGGACCCTGCAGATCCCGAACTCGGATGATGATTTGACGAAGGCTTGCTACGACGTGAAGCGATTCTTAGATCGCTACACTTGGATTGATAAAGTTTCGACCGCGATCAATGATTTGGGATGGGATTTATATTCTTTGGACCACGAGGATGCGAACTCACAGTTTGAGTTTGATTTTAAATACGCGGATGCACTGACCATGTGCGATCGCTATGTATTCTTTAGATTGATGGCAAAGCACTATGCCGCAGAGGAAGGTTTGTTAGCGACATTCATGCCGAAGCCATTTGCGAATCGAACCGGAAGTGGAGCGCATTTCAATATGTCATTTTATGATTTGGTGACAGGCGAAAACTTGTTCAAGTGCGATCATGCGGATGATCCGCGCGGTCTGGGAATCAGTGAGCTTGGCTATCAGTTCATTGCGGGAGTTTTAAAGCACGGACCCGCGCTGTGTGCAGCCTTCGCGCCGACAGTCAACAGCTACAAGCGGCTAGTGCGCCGTGGTCTGATGTCCTATTTCACGTGGGCGCCTGTATTCAACAGCTATGGCCGGAACAATCGCACAAACTCGGTTCGGGTTCCGATGGCCGGCGGCCGCTGCGAAAGTCGCAATGCGGATGTCGCATGCAATCCTTATCTAGCAGCCACGCTGGTTCTTGCCGCTGGCCTTGAGGGAATTCGTGAAAAGCTGGATCCTGGTGAACCACACGAAGACAACCTTTATGAATTAAGCGAGGAGGAGTTCGCTGCACGTGGAATTTCAGAGCTGCCACGCACCTTGGATGAGGCGGTCAAAGCGTTTGCAGCCGATCCTTTTGTGGAAGAGGTTTTAGGGGCGGAACTTCGAAACGAATTTATCACCTACAAGTCCGAGGAGTGGCGTCAATATCATCAACGTGTGAGCCAGTGGGAGGTGGATACCTATGCAAGAATGTTCTAGCATGAAGCGGCCCATGCTGCTCGAGAATCTCACATGGCCAGAAATTGCTGCGCTATGTGAGGAAAATGGAGGTTTGTTAATGCTTCCACTTGGCGCAACCGAACAACATGGACCGCATTTGCCGGTGGCAATGGACACTCTGCTCGCTGAGTCCCTTTGTCATGCGGCGTCACAAAGAACCGGGGTTCCTGTTCTGTCAGCTTTGCGTTATACGGTTTCACAAGGCCATACGGCAAAATGGCCGGGAACTTTTTCGCTGCGGCACGAAACTTTTATCGCCTGTCTGAACGACATCGCTGAATGGGCAATTTCAAGCGGATGGAAACGTCTTCTCTTGATCAACTCTCACTTCGGCAATGATGCGGCCGCACGGGTTGCGGTCGATCAATTGCGCTTGGCTCATCTTGGCAAACTGCAGGTCGGCCTGCTGAATGTGTTCAAGCTTACGGACTCAATCTGGCAGAAATACACTCAAGATGCTGCCGATCTGCATGCAAACCAGGCGGAAACCTCGCTCATGCTACATCTCTATCCGGGATTGGTGAGGATGGAGCGTCTGGCGGATTCGGATGACCCGGATCGAACCGCTGACAGCATTTTCTCCTATCCTGTGGCTCAAACCAGTCTCAACGGGGTTACGGGATTCCCCTCCCGTGCGACATCCGCGCAAGGTGCAGAGTTGTTCGAAGAAATGGTGGTGGCGCTATCTGAGAAGGTCAGAATAGCCATCTTAGAAAATCCGCCTCTTGATCGGAGGCACTGGCACGGCCTACAACAAACAAAATGATTCCAGAACGAATTGAAGGTGCTTGTCTATGTGGTGCGATACGCTATCGCGTCGATGGCCTCCCAGTGCAAACGACGCTTTGCCATTGCGCGGATTGCCGAAGAGCCAGTGGCGCACCGTATGTCGCATGGACTTTCTTTAGGGCTGATACCCCCCTAGTGTGGCTTCGCGGTAGACCGAAAATTCTTCAGTATGCCAAACGAGAGCGAACATTTTGTGGAGACTGCGGAACACCACTTCAGTTTTTTGATCCTGCAATACCGGAATGGTTTGAGATGAACACTTGCAGTTTCGATGATCCTGCATGCCATGCTCCCGCTGATGAATGTTGGCTTGTGGATCGAATTCCGTGGTGTGGCGGATTGGAGAATCTTCCGAAATTTCAGGAGCATGCACCCTTGCCGAACAGTCAGTCTATGAATGAAGCTTCGGGGCGTCTGTGACGGATGCAGCTAGAAGCCCGCGATGCTTTATGCTGCCAATCTGATCGAGAATTCTTTGAAACACGCTTCCAAACATTTTTCCTTCTGCGTCGCTCAGGTGGTTCGCAAAAACATCCTCGATCAGGCCACGGTAAGTTCCCCACGCTTGGTGAAGTGCGCTCACCCCTTCATTCGTCAAGCGCACACGAAAAACACGCCCATCTTGTGGGCATTGCTCACGATGCAGCAGTTTCTTCTCGACCAAGCGGGCAACTCGCCGCGACATTCCACTGTTACTCAAAAGCACTGCTTCGGCGAGTTCACTCATTCGAAGAGTTTGACCGAGTGACTCATGAACCGTGAGCATCACATCGTAGTCATCGAACGAAATACATGATTGTTTGAGCAACCCAGAATCAATTCTTCGATATGCCAGCGCGTGGACCGTTAGAAATAAGCGCCATGCGACCTGTTGAGATTGTGATTTTTGCTTCACGAGTCTGAGTAATAGTAAGGCGCGCATTCTGTGAAGCCCATAAATAGTTGCAAGCGCAAATAAATTGGCAGGTGGCATGTTCGGTGCTCTTTATGAAGCAACAAGGATGTCCGAACCGTCGTCAAATCTACCGCATGAAATTGCAGGGCCTGCGCTTGTGCGCAGCAGCACAGCGCGGAAGGCCACTCGAACTTCGGTCTTTGAATTTGGCCGCGTGATTCGCTTGGAGGCACAGATTGGACTCGGGTTAATGGCGTGGATGGGATTCCTTTTGGGATGGCATCTTCTAGCACATTCTGGATTTGCCGCATCAAACCTTCTTCCGAGTCCGGCGCGAGTTTTTCAAGCATGGCTGACTCTCTTCTCTGAACGCGACTTTGCGGCGGACGTTGGGCAGAGTGTGAAGCGAGTCATTTTGAGTTTCGGGATGGCCGTGGCAATTGCGCTGCCGCTTGGGATGCTCATGGGTGCTTTCTCTCCAGTTGGTAGTTTTTTCAATGCGATTGTTTCGCCCTTTCGATACTTGCCGGCACCATCGTTTGTTCCATTGCTTTTGATGTGGTTGGGAACGGGGGATTCGCAAAAAATCGCGCTGCTGGTTTTGGGGGTCGTCTTCTTTCTCATTACGCTGTTCATGGATAACACTCGCGCAGTTTCTGCCGAATTGGTGGAGTGCGCGCGCACCTTGGGAGCGAGTCGTGCCAAGGTCCTATGGAATGTGCTGATGCCTGCTGCGTTGCCGCGCTATGTGGATACCGCCCGACAGATGTTAGCTGTGAGTTGGACTTATCTCGTCATTGCGGAAATTGTCGCAGCTAGCAATGGAATCGGGGCCATGATGATGCGCGCAAAGCGTTTTGTGCAGGTGGACGATATCATGGCTGGAATTCTGACGATCGGGATTC
>JBILPN010000006.1:0-18407 GCA_044373865.1 Luteolibacter sp.
ATTTTTGCTTTTGGTGAATGCGGCGATGACTGCGATTTGTCTCGCGATTTCCTCGTGGATGAAAACCGCGGAGCAGGCCTCCTTGCTGTCGATTTATCTAGTGGGTTTTCAGCTTCCACTGTCTGGGGCGGTGCTTGCGCTGCCTGAAAACATCGAGGCGTTCACGCGCCCTTTCATCTCCGCCTACTGGGCGTGGTCTGGCTCCGTGGAGGCCTTGCAGACGCAGGTGCATGACGCGGTGAAGTCGGTGGTGGACACCGGTCTATCCGCACAGGATGTCTGCCTCTACGCCCTTGGCGCGCACATCGCGGTGGCGCTCATCGCCACCTGGGCGGGGGCTTGCCGACCTCAGTGGGATTGAGAAATTTCTCTCTCGATTTCCCGAAATTTTCCTCTTAAATCAACAACACCATGGCCCGACGCGCGAGTTCTAAAATCCATCCCGGCATCCTTGTGGGTGCCATTGCCGCGATGGTCGTGGCCATCATCGCCGGCAAATCCTTGCTCGGAAAAAAGTCTGCAAGCTTCAGTGAAGTGTCGAAGTTGAGCGTCGAGGAATTGCTGGAAAATGGCAACAGCCTGCGCGGCAACGAGTATGTCATCGAAGGGCAAATTGACGAAAAACTCCAGTGGACGACGGGGCGTGGCCAGTTGGTCAGTGTCCGAGTCAGCGCGCCGGGCGGGGATGAGTTCGTGGGCATCGAAATCCCGCAGAATTTTAACAAGCTCAACATTGATACAAAACAGAAATACGCGTTTCGCGTGAAGTTTCGCCAAGGCGGCATCGCCGTCGCGACGGGGGTGAACCGTCTCTAACCATGATTCTCTCAGCTCCCATGAAAACCCGGATTTTACTCTCCATTTGCCTTGCGGGAATCGCCCACGGCCAAGTTTACACACCGCCGCCCGCTGCGCAGCCCGCCGCCACCGCTCCACCAACGGATGCCGGGGCCGCGCCAGCCAAGCAGGCACCGGCGCAGACGCCCCTGGGCCAGGAAATCCCGATGCTCGACCCTGCCGCGGAAACGATCACCGTCGGCGGGGTGGCAATCCCGTTAGGTGATAACCGATTGCTGAAGGCGAGGTTTGAGAAATACCTCAGTCAGCCGCCGGAGAGTGATGAAGAGGCGGAGAGGTATCGTGAAACGATCGCGGAGATTCTCGGGACCATTTCGCCATTTCGGACGGGTGGCCCGGATTTGTATTCTGCATTCAAGTTGCTGCCGAGTGCGTCATCCTATCCGGGAGATGCGAATCTATGTGGTTCTCTAGCAGAATCTATCTACATGGCGATGCTCGCCAAGCAGGATGTGAACGGGCTCAAGAAGTTGAACAATTCCATCGAGGAGGAGAAGCGCGCGATCATTTCTGAAGGGGATTGGAAGGCGCGCCATGAGAAGGACATGTCGCTCGGGGACTCCCGCGCCATCCAGGAGAAGGACCCAAAGAAGAACCAGCCGGCACAGGCTCCGGGGTCGGGGGTTAACTCGTTGAAATACACCGAGACTTTGCGCCGCATTGCAGAAATCGAGGTGTTGAAGAAAACTAACATCGCGCGCACGGAGGCCCAGACCTTGCGGACGAAAGCGCAATATCAAGTCAGCATGGTGCAGTGGTTTGTGCAGCGCCGCTACGAGCACGTGCTGATGGCTGCGCGGTTTTACAATCAAATTTGGAAGGATGGGGACGCGGCCTTGCGCATCGACAAGAAGTCGGATGTGTCAAAATTGTTTTCGGAATCGGTGGGGGTGAGTCCGACCGTGGCCTCGTTGGATTCTTTGTCTAACGAAGCAATCCGCGAGGCGGGAAAATACATTGAGGCATTTGATCTAATGCTGTCGCGTGACGAGTTGCACTCGGCGTCGCAGCGTTTGATGGAGGCCTTTGCGTTAGGCGAGTATCTTGCGCCGGTGGCGACACTTCCCTTGGAGAAGAAGCGGCGGGTCTTGGAATACGTTCGGGACTTGCATGAGCTTTACGGGACGCTGCAAGCGCGTGACTACACGAAAACCATGGAGCTTGCCGCGCGCTTGAAAGCGGTGGCCAAGGATTTTCCGTCGTCCAAGGTCGATAGCGCGATCGCGGCTTACACCTTGGCGTCAGACTTGGCGATCGAGGAGGCAAAGGCGCATTTGTTAGGTCGGGAGGCGGACAAGGCGGCGGAGAAAGTCCGCGCGGCGGCGGAAATTTGGCCGACGAATCCGAAGCTCGGGGAGTTCAGAAATTTGGTGAATAACAGCAGCGGCTTGGTGCTCGTCCGCAATGATTTTGACCGTTTGCTGAGCGAGGGAAATTTCCGGGAGATCGCGCGCCGGCAGTATGAGATCGCACCGGCGATCCAGGGGGATGCCGGGCGCGAGGATGCGTTCAAGCAGATTGTCACCAGTCTAACAAAGATTGAAACGGCCTTGGGCAAGGCCTCGGAGTTCAGCAAGCTCGGGCAGGATTACGCGGCTTGGGAGCAACTTGCGGAGCTGCGCGAGGAATTTCCAGATGATCCGAAACTGGGCCGGGAGCTTGAATTGTTAGCGCCTAAGGTCGCGGATTTCACCCGTGCTCTGGACCGTGCGCGCCAATTTGAAAATCGCACGCCGAAGCAGGTTGGCAGCTCGCTTTCATGGTATTTGAAGGCACGCAGCATCTATCCACAAAGTAAATTTGCAGATACGGGAGCCAAGCGCTTGGCCGACGAGATCTTGCCATCGGATGAGGCGCGGTCGTCGGAACCTGCCGAGTGAGTGGTGGCGTGCGGCGTGCGAGGAGATCAGTCGTCGCGGCGCAGAAACTCCAACAGGCTGTTGGCGGATTTTTCGGAAATTCCCGGTAGGGCGGAAATCTCAGCGGCGCTGGCTTTTTTCAAGCGGGCGACGCTGCCGAACTTCTCCAACAGAATCCGTTTCTTGTTGGGTGACATGCCTGGGCAGTCGTCGAGAAGGCTTTCCTTCATCCTGCGGCGGTAGAGGAGGGCGTTGTAGCCGTTGGCAAAGCGGTGCGCCTCGTCGCGGATGCGCTGCAGCAGCTTGAGGGCTCCGCGATCATGCGGAATGAGGATCGGCTCGCTGCGGCCTGGGACGAAAACTTCCTCGCGCTGTTTGGCAAGACCGATGACTGGCAGATCGTGAAGTCCGAGCGCTTTGAGTTCCCGGACTGCCATGCTGAGCTGCCCTTTGCCACCATCGACGATGACAAGGTCTGGCAGCACGATTTTTGCGCGGCCCTCGCGTGCGAGCCGGCGTTGGGACTCGATGAGGTCTTCCTGAGAGAACTCTGCGTCCTCCACGGCGCCGGAGTTTTCCGTGAGGATGCGTGAGTAGCGGCGGCGAATGACTTCGGCCATTGAGGCGAAGTCATCTTGGCCTTGGACCGTGCGGATCCGGTAGCGGCGGTAGTTTTGATTGTCCGGCTTGCCGTCGGTGAAGCGGACCATGGAGGCGACGATGTGGTTGGAGGAGACGTTTGAGATGTCGAAGCATTCCATGACGCGCGGTGGCCCGCAGAGTTTGAGTTCTTCGCCGAGCTCCGCGAGATCTTCCGTGGGTTTGACGGTGGTCTGCACGCCGCGGCCACGGCTGAATTGGCGGGTTGGGCTGAGGGTTTTCTCAAGATTTAGCAGGACGTCGCGTAAATTCGCGGCCTTTTCGAATTCGAGATTTTCGGCGGCTTGGGTCATTTCCGAGCGGAGAGTGTCAAAAACCTCGCGCTTGCCTTTGCCTTCCAGCACGCGGCAGGCATCCTCGATTTTTTCAAGATAGGCATCGCGCGTGATGCGGCCGACGCAGGGGGCGGCGCAGTTGCGGATGATGTCGGCGTTGCAGTGGCGGTAGTCGGAATCGCCGGGCTCGAGCGGGCGGCAAACGCGCAAGCCGAAGCTGCGGTTCAGCCATTCCAGTGTGTTGTGGAGTGCGCTTGAATGAGGGAATGGGCCGAAATAGCGCGAGCCGTCGTCCTTTTTCATTCGGGTGGCGGAGAAGCGCGGCCATGGGTCGGCCAGGCGGATCTTGACGAGGAAGAAGCGCTTGTCATCGCGGAAAGCGATGTTGTAGCGCGGGCGGTAGTCCTTGATCAGCTTGCCCTCTAACAGCAAGGATTCCTCCTCGTTGCGCACGGTGTGGAACTCAAAATCGTGAATCGAGTCGATGAGCGCGCGGGTTTTCAGGTTCGAGCGAGTTTTCTGCGATGCCATGAAATATGAAGAAACGCGGCGTTTCAGGTCACGCGCCTTGCCGACGTAAATGATCGAGCCAAGCCGATCTTTCATGAGATAGACGCCGGGCTGGTGCGGAACTTCGCGGAGTTTGGCTTTGAAATCCGGTTTGGGCATTGGAAATGGCGCTGAGTTGCCAGCAAATGCCGGAAATTAAAAACTTCAACTGGAAATCCAATTTTGTCTTGGTAGCGTTCTGGACCTTACTCCGTTTGGGCGAACGAAGGATCCTCGTTCAATCTCGCTTGACATGATGTTTGGCATGGCTTTTTTCTTCACTCCCGACCGTATGCTGCGAAAGACCTTAAAATACCCTGCGCTGATCGCGTACTCGCTCGTTGTCCTTTCGGCATCTCAGATGGATGCTCAAGAGGCAGAGCCGCCTGCCGCCCCGGCAGCGCCGGTGGCTCCTGCGACTCTCAACCGGCTCTTCAGCGAGGCCGAGGCGGCCTTTACTGCGAAGCAATACGATACGGCAGTTGAGAAAATTCAAGAATTGCTCAAGGCATTGGGGACCAACAAGGATGCCCCGCTTGAGTTGCTTTATTTCAACGTCGGATTGGGCTATTTGTTGGGTGAAAAACCTGTGGAGGCGGAAGCGGCCTTCATGGAGTGCTTAAAACGGTTTCCAAAGGGAGAATACGCCAGCCGGAGCTATCTTGGCGTGGGGCGGGCTGCGGTTTTGCAGGATACACCCGAGAAAAAAGAGCGGGCGATTGAGGCGCTGCGAGTCGCGGCGCAAGATCCGAAATACCGCTCGGAAGCCGGTTTCTGGCTTGGCCAAGTTTACACGGACCTCGGTCGCCGGGATGAAGCGCTCACGGTTTTCAAGAGTCTGATGGGCTCTGACATTCGTTCACCACAGCAAACCACCGCTGCCGTCGAGGTGATCGGTTTGCTGGCGGACACCGGTAAGCTGGAAGATCTCATCAGCTACCTCGACCGCCTGATCAATCAGGCCGGGGTGCGCGATGCGATGGCTTGGTATGCAAACCAGGTGATCGTGCGCGGGGATGAGTTGGTGAATTTGGAGAGTTACGACACGGCTTTGGCGATTTATCGCTCGGTTCCTTCGCGTGCCCAAATCATTGAGACTCAAACTGCTGCTCTCAATTTGCAGCGGAAGGATCTGAAAACCCTGGAGACTCGCGTCGAGCTGGAGAAGAAAAAGCCTCTTGGCCAGCGTTCGAACGCGTCGGAGTTTCTCAACAATTTGAAGCCTGCCATCGAGCTTGCCGAAAAGGCCTTGGCGGCGGTGGAGGAGAAGACGGATCTCGACGCAGCGCTGCTCATGCGCCGCGGGCGTTGTTTATACTATCTCAATCGCTATGAGGAGGCTCTGGTGTGTTTCCGAACGCTCCGCACGAAATATGCCAATTCGGAGGATGCCAAAGCCGCTGCCTACGCGGAAATCGTCATTTTCAACAAGCTGAAGAATATCCCGCAAATCAAGGAGCTCTGCGATGCTTATCTGCGGAAGTATCCTGATGCGGATAACGTCGAGCAAGTCGCCACTCTCGCAGGTGAGGTGCTTGTCCAAACTGGCAACTGGCCGGAAGTCGGTGCGTTCTACCGTGGACTTGAGGCACGATTCCCAAAATCTGAGGCGCTTGACCGCTACAAGTTTTTCCAGGCGCTCGCCCTTTTCCAAGATGGAGATTTCAAGCAGTCCAGCCCGATTTTCAAAAGCTTCCTCAAGGATTTCCCGCAAAGTCAATTGATCGAAAATGCGCTTTATTACGTCGCGATGTCATCGTTCTTGACGAACGATTACAAAGGGACGCTGCAATCTTGCAAAGAGTATCTCTCGCGTTTCCCAGATGGTCGCTATGCTGGTGACATGCGCTATCGCTTGGCATTCATTGACTTCAATGACAAGGATGTCGATCAGTCAGACAAGATCATCAAGGATCTCACGGCGTTTTTGTCGGATCATCCAGATGATTCCGCCGCGGGATCGATGCTTTGCCTCATTGCAGATACTTACAAAAAGAAGAAGTCGGACAAGGCCGATGAACTTGCGAAGTTTAACAAGCTCGCGCTGGATTTCTATCAAAAAGCCGTTTGGTCGGACAGCCCAGATGACGTGATTCAATATGGCTTGGATTCGGCCACGGCCATGTTGCAGGCCAACAAGGATTGGGCTGGCGTCGCCTCGCTTCACAGTGAGTTTCTCAAGCGCAAGCCGGAACATCAACTCTCGCTGTTGTCTGCGTCTTGGGTTGCGAAAATGAAAGCCCGTGAGGGCAAGAGTTCCGAGGCCGCAGCGATGTTGGCAGATGCCTTGAAGACCCGCATTCCGAATCCCGCAAGCGAGCAGGTGGAGTTTTTGATCGATGAGCTGGTCAAGACTCTCGTTCCTCGCAAAAAGCCGTCGGAGATTGATGTGGATGCCTTGGACAAGGAGCTTATCGAAGTTTTGACCAAAGCCATTGGTGACCGGGAAAACGCAACGACGAACGCTCGCCTTTACTACGCACGGGCAAGGCTTGCGCAGCTTCTCCGCCGTGCCGACCGCTCGGACCTTCACCTGAAGGGGATTGCGACGATCAATTCGAAAGATCCTTCAGTTCTCAGTCCTGCGCTGTTGGCGGTTTCCGGGGATATTCTTCTGAAGCTTGGAAACTTGGATGAAGCTGAGGCGATGTTCCAGCGATTGATCGACCGTTATAAGGACGGAATGTTTGCAGATGCCGGTCCGGTGGGGCTGGGTTACATCGCATTGGCGCGCAAGAAGCCGGAAGAGGCCTTGGCGATTTTTGAGCAGGCGCTCGTGAGCAACCCCGGGATGTCACGCTTCAAGGAAACCACCTTGGGTAAACTCGAGGCGCTCACCGAACTGAATCAACTTGAGGAAGCTGAGAAAATGGCTCTCGGAATCGTCGGTGACAAAATGTTCCGTGGCGAACCGGCCGGTAAGGCTTACATCACCCTGGGTAGAGTTTATCGCAAGCAGGCAGAGAAGGCTGAAGGCGTGGATACCAGGCTTGAGTTGCTTAAAAAAGCTCATGCCACTTACCAGCGCGTTTACATCGCCTATCAAAGCACGCCGGAAGTTTGTGCGGAAGCCTACTGGCAAGCCTATGAAACCGCCAAGGAATTGGGGAATCAAACGCTCGCCGATGAAACACTCAAGGCTCTCCTTGAAAATCCGAAGCTTCAAAACACGGATCGTGTGAAGAAGGCCGCCAAAGAAGCTCTTTAAAGTCCCACTCCTCCTATGTTGTCATCGCACAAGTTTCGTTCGGCATTTTTGATTTGTGCCGCTGCCGCAAGCGCGGCTTCACTCTCCATCGCGGCAGAACCAACTCGCATTGTTTTCCAAAACGGGCGTGCCGTGCAAATCTCTGCCGTTGCGTTGCAGGGTGATCGCTTGGTGATCCGTTCGTCGGCGGATGGATTCAATGAGGGGCAGGCATTTCCATTAACTTCTGCTGACCATGTCTTCGGAGAGAAACCCGCCGCCACCAATTCTGGCATTGCGCTTCTTTTGATGGGCAAGCCAGCGGAGGCCATCAAGCTGTTGGAGCCCGTGCTGCTGGAGCATCAAGTGACTGCAAAAATCCCTGGGAATTTCTGGCTGGAGGCGGCGCGTGCCGCGCTCGTCGCCCACGCTTTGGAGGGAAATTCCTCGAAGCTCGCGGAAATCGGTAAAGAAATTTCTGACGCAACGCCCATGCCCGGCAATGATCCTTACATCGCGCTTGGCAAGGCTTTGTCACTTCCCAGCTCGACTAAAGCGGAGGATCTTGAAACGGCATTTCGTGATTTAACCACCGACAATTTGCCGGCAGACCTCTGTGCCTATGCCTCGATTTATCGTGCAAATCTACTGAAGTCCTTGAAGCGGGATGCGGAAGCTTTAGAGGCCTACCTCAGCGTTCCCTGTCTCTTTCCATCGGGCGGAATGGTTTTGAACGCCGTCGCGGAACTGAATGCGGCGGAATTCCTTGCTGCGATGGGGCGGCGCGATGAAGCTGTCGCGCTCCTGAAATCTGCAATGCGAGAGGCTGTGGGAACACTCGTTGCCTCCGAAGCAAATAAGCGTCTTGAAAGCCTCAAATAAACTGATCATTCTCCTTCCAACCGTTATCTCAACACCTACTCCATGAAAAATACCATCCAAGCCGCATTCTATGCAGCCCTTCTCTTCCTTCCTGCGACCGCTTTCGCTGCGGCTCCTGCGGCTGGCAGCGTGACGGAGAAAACTCTGATTGATACCTACCACGAAGGCGGCTGGGTGATGCACATTTTGTTGGTTTGTTCGATTGCCATGGTTTGGTTGATCATCGACATCTGGTTGCGCACCAACACTCCAAAGATGACCCCCGCCGAGGATGTCACCACGGTGCAAGATCTTTTTCGCGCTGGAGATTACCTGGGTGCTTATCAGTCGATGAAGGCTAGCTTCAGTCCATTTGCTGAGGTGGTTCGCGCCGGACTTGGTTCCGTTGGCCATGGCAAGGACGCCACGGAGGATGCAATTTACGCCACGGTTGAGAAGGTGAACTCGACTCTGCAAACTCGGATCAACTATCTCTCCGTCATCGGGGTTTGCGCTCCCATGATCGGCCTGCTTGGAACGGTTGGCGGCATGAAAGGTGCATTCGGCAGTCTTGGCAGCGCGGGTCTCAGCAGCGGGGTGGGCGAGTTGGCAGGCCACATTGGCGAGGTTCTTGTCGCCACCGCAGCAGGATTGCTGGTCGCCATCCCAGCCTTCATGGCGTTCTATTTCCTTCGCAACAAGTTGCAGGGCGCGGTGCACCACTTGCATGAGGTTTCCGAGCAACTGTTCCGCAATGCGCCATACGAGTATCTCAAGGATGCGGACGTCGGCCAGGAGGAAACTTACGCGGCTCTTCCGACATGGGTGCAAGCTCCTGAGGCTTGAATTCCGCCACGCATTTTAAACAACTTTTAAAAAACTGATCTTATGGCCGGTGGAGGTGGAGGAGGAGACGGGGAACCTGAGTTCCAGATTGCTCCCATGATCGACGTGCTGCTGGTGCTGCTTGTGTTCTTTGTCATGATCACCTCGGCAGAGGTGCTCAAAGTTGACAAGGAGCTCACGTTGCCCATCTCGCCCAATGCCAAGAAGCGCGAAGCGGAAATGGCCAAGCATGAAATGGCGGTCAATCTGCGCTTTGATGCGGCGACGAACAAAGGCGTTCTCGTCGTGGATGATCAGATTTATAACAATTGGTCGGATCTCGTGCCGGCTCTCAAGGACAGCCGCACTCGTGATCCCAAGCTGCGCATTGTGGTGCGTGGCGACGCCAATGTCCCTGCCGGAGAAATCCAGCGTGTGATGAATTTGATCGGCGAGGCCGGCATTGCCGACATCGCATTCGCCTCTTCCAACAAGTGATACGCCCATGAGTAAGAAACATACCCGCCGCAGGAAGCAGTCTGCGGAAGTCAATCTGGGCTTCCAAATCGCGCCGATGATCGACGTGGTTTTCGTGATCTTGCTGTTCTTCATTGTGCAGGCAAGTGACATTCAAGTTGAGAATTCTCACGTCACAAAGTTGCCTGGCACAGAGTCCACCGAGACGGACACGCCGTTGCCAGACGAGATTGCGGTGAGGATCGAGGACGACGGTCAAGTTTATCTCAATGACGATCCCCTCGACAGCGCGACTGAGAAAAATTTGCCGGAATTTGCCAGCAGCTTGAACCAACTTCGTGAAAGCAGCGAGGCTTCCAAATCCGAAGTTCTTGTCACGATTTACGCCAATGAACTTGCGCGATATGAAAGAGTGGTCGATGTTTTGGATGCCTTGACGCGTGCCAGGATCACGAATGTGAGTTTTCAAGCAGGAAGCCCGGAATGATTTTGTTACTCCTCCAGTTTTAACCCAAAAAATACCCCGACCATGGATCTCTACGATAGCGAAGGAAATCTCATTCACGTTGAAAAACGCAAAATGGGTTGGTGGGAAAAAATTGGTGGGGGTTCGTTGCTGATTGCCACGATTTTCCACGTGATCCTGTTAGTCGCGGGAGCCCTTTGGGTGTTTCAGATCTATCAAGAGCCAGAGAAGAAGGTGGATTTCATGCCTCCCGGTGGGGGTGGCGGCGAGCGGGGAGCGCAGCACCAAGTGCAACAGAAGCGCATGGCGCAGATCACGCCTACCAATAATGTGAAGCGGGTTTTCGCTGAGGGTGCGCAAGCAAGCTATTCGATCCCTGACCAGGGAGATCAATTTGGTGAAATGTCGGCGCTCAGTTCTTTGAGTGGCGGCGGGATGTCGGGTGGTCTTGGTGGCAGCGGCACGGGTGGCGGTTTTGGCCGGGGAGATGGCGGCGCTGGGGGAGGCCTTGGAATGGGCGGTGGCGCGGGTAAATTGTTTGGCTTGATTCCGGAGACCATGCGCAAGCGCTGCTCGAAGGAGGATCGTCTCCAACGTCTTGCCGAGAATGGTGGAACGCCTGCTTGCGAGGAGGCGGTTACGAAGTCGCTCCGGTGGATGAAGTCGATGCAAAACTCGGACGGTTCGTGGGGCCAGACTCACAAGGTCGCCATGACTGGCTTGGTTCTTCTTTCCTATTTTGGTCACTGCGAAACTCCAGCTTCGGATGAGTTCGGTGATTCTTGCATGAAGGGAATTGTTTATTTGGCCGACATCGGGATGAAGAACGAAGGCAAGCTTGCCACTCGTTTCACGGGCAATGGTTGGGTGTATGAGCACGGCATTGCGACTTATGCGCTGGGCGAGGCATACACGTTCTGCAAGGAGTTGAAAATCGACATTCCCGGCCTTGCGGAGGTCACTGAGAAGGCCGGACAGTTCATCATTGATAATCAAAATAAAAACGGTGGTTGGGCTTATCTTTTTGGAACCGAGGCCGGAGCGCACACAGACGTCTCAGTCGTCGGGTGGCAAATCCAGGCACTCAAGGCATGCAGCCATACAAATATCCGCTACCGCGGGATGAATGGTGCAATCACCAAAGGCTTGGCCTACATTTCCAAGTGCCAGCATGAGAATGGTGGTTATGGCTACAGCGGTCCGAGCAGCCATGCGGATTATTTTACACTCACGGGCGTTGGAATGCTATGCAATCAGATGTGGGGCAAGGGTGGGCGTGCTGAGGTGCGGAAAGCCGCGAAATATGTGATGGAGAACACGAAGTTCTATTACAACAACGAGTTTTGTGACCTTTACGGTCATTACTACGAGTCCCAAGCCATGATGAACCGTGGTGGTGATGAGTGGAAGTTTTACAACGAGATGTTCCGCGACCAGTTGCTGCAAAACCAAGAGCCTGATGGCCAGTGGAGAGTTCCCGGTGGTGGTAAGAAGCCGCGCGCCGTTGCGCCACAGTTCATGAGTGACAATGTGGACGGTAGAATCTACCGGAATGCGCTCTGCACTCTGATGCTTGAGGTTTACTACCGCTTCCTGAATACCGGTGGTGGCGGCGCTCGGGAGCGCTCAGGAATCTGATCTTTGCGGATTTCTAAGTTTTTGGAAGATCTGAGTATCCTGCGGCGTAGGAGATCTGCTGCGACGCGGGCTTGCGTTTGGCGTGTCGCGCGATAGACTTTCGCCATTCATGAAGTGTTGCTATTTCTCAGCTTTGGGATTTTTCCTCTCTGCGTTCGTCGCGTCCGCCGCCGCGCCAGCGCAGGCGAGTCCGGTTACGGTTACCCAAGAGATGGATTTTTTAGAGATTCTCGCGAAGGGTGGGATCATGATGTATCCCTTGGCTCTTTTGTCGGTCATCACAGTTTTGCTGATTTTGATTTTCATGCTGACTATCCGTCGGAACGCAATTGTGAGTGATGCGTTCATGAATGCGGTTGAGACCTTGTTGCGGCAGCGGGATTATCTCGGTTTAGTGGCTCTCAGTCATCGTCGTAGCGAGTGCATGGCTCGAATCACCCAAAAAACGATGGATTTCTCGATGGCAAATCCTGGAACTTCGTTTGAGAATATCAGGGAAATTGCGCAAACCGAGGGCTCGCACCAAACGGGTTTGCTGACTTCACGTGTTACGTATTTGGCGGATGTCGGCGCGATTGCGCCCTTGATTGGTCTTTTGGGGACCGTGTTCGGGATGATTGAGGCCTTCATTGAAATTTCTGCTGGTGAGGTCCAGGGAGTTCGGCAAATGGGCTTGGCTGAGGGGGTTTCCAAAGCGCTGATTGCAACCGCCGGGGGGCTTGCGGTCAGCATTCCCGCGCTGGTGTTTTACTCGATTTTCCGTGGGAGACTTCAAAAATACACGTCTGAGCTGGAGGCTGCGGCCACCTATTTCATTGCCCTCCTCCAAGGTCAGCTTGAGCGGTCACCGAATTCTGCGGCGTCGCAGCAAGCTGGCACACGACGCGCTCGTGACGAGCAGGGCATGCCCGTTGCAGCTCATCGAGCAACTGAGCGGACGGATTTGCAGGGGATTTAACGCACGAATCGGATGAAATTTGTAAGCCGTCAGCCGCCTGTAATCGGCATTCAGTTGGCTCCGATGATTGATATTCTGTTGTTGCTGTTGTGTTTTTTCATCATCAGCTGGCAGTTCAGTCAGTCGGAGACGGAACTGAACGTTGCTGTTCCAACGGCGCAAGAGGGAGCGGAACCCGAGCGCATGCGCGGGGAAATCATCATCAATGTTCTCGCTGAGGGCTTGATTCGCGTTGAGGGGGTGACGGTGGACCGGCAGCAGTTGTTTGAGAAGCTCTCACGAATCGCCAAGCAATACGAAAATCAGCCGGTGCGAATTCGGGGAGATGGTGAGGTGCCATATCAACGAATTGTCGAGGTGATTGACACGTGTCAGAAAGCAGGGATTTGGAATATATCCTTTGCCACGCAACGCCCTGCCGCCGCCAAGTGATGAGCTCGATGATTGATAGAATGCACTTTTTGATTGGTTTGAAACGCGCACTCGTGGTTTTGATTTCCAGTTCATGTTTTGTCATGGCTCAGGTGCCGCGTGCGCTTGAGGTTGACCCAGCGTTGACGGCGGATGCGGCCAATGATTTTTTTCAGCGGGGTAAGAATGTTTATGATTCGGCGCAGGCGAGTACGGTCTTTGACACGCGCCAAGCGTATTTCCAGCGGGCGGCACAGATTTTTTCTGAGTATTTGACCGCATTTCCAGATCATCCGAATGCCGAGATGGCTTGGTGGTATCTTGGGAATAGTTTCTACCAGTCAGGTCGGATTGACGATGGGAAGCGGTGTTTCAGCACTTTGTTAAACCGTTTTGGAACGGGCAAGTGGGCTGCTGCGGCGGCTTACACGCTGGCGGTCGATCATTACAATAAGGCGGAGTATGCGTTTGCAGCACCCTTGTTTGAGCGTTACTCGCTCAATGCATCGAAGCCGGAGGAGCGCCCGCGTGGAGACTACATGGCAGGCAGTTCCTACCGTTTGTTGGGGCGGGATCGTGAGGCGGTGGCTGCCTTCCGAAGGGTGGTCGCGGATCCGGCGGGCGGCTTGTTTGTTGCCCAATCGAAGATTTCGCTTGGGCATCTGTCGTTAAAGGCAGGAGAGCTTCAGGCCGCGCTCAAGCAGTTTGAAGAGGTGGTGGCGTCTCCCTTCGCTCCAAAATATCGCGGCGAGGCGGCGTTGCACGCGGCTTTGACGGCCAGCAAGCTCTCGCAGTCGGATCTGGCGGAAAAGCATCTCGCGATGATTTTGGGCACTCCTGGGATGGAGGAATTCCGCCCGGATGCGCAGACGGCCTTGATGGCCAATCATTTTTCTAAAAAAGAGTATCGTGAGGTGATCGATATTTTCCGCAGCAGCAACTTGAAGAGTTCTGGAGAAAAAGAGGCGGACCGCTTGATGATTGCAGGCCGGGCTTACATGCGGCTCAAGCAGCCGGTTGAGGCGCTGCAATTGCTGCGTGAGGTTGAACGTCTTGCCAAGCCGGAGTCAGACACCGCGTTCAGCGCTGCATACTATCGGCTGCTTTGTTTTTTCCAAATCGAGGGACGTCATGTTCCGGATCAGGTGGATGCATTTCTCCAGCTCTATCGGAAATCACGTCCGGAGGATCCGCGCATCCACACGGCGTTGTTGATGAAGGCTGAGACCTTGTTCTCGCAAAAAGAAGTTGCGGCTGCGGCCAAGGTTTACAGTGAGATCAACGCGGGGATCGTTAGTGAAAAAAATCGACCCGGCCTTCTCTATCAACGTGGGTGGTGTTTTTCCGAGTCTGGCGACACTCAGGGAGCGGTGCGCTCCCTAACGGATTTCATTGCCAAGTATCCGGACGATGTGCGGGTGCCATCCGCCCTTGCAAAACGTGCCAAGGCTTACTCAGAAACGGCCGAATCCGCCAAGGCGATTGCCGATTACGATCGGCTCACTGGTGCGGGAATGCCGCAAGATTTGGCATCGTTCGCATGGTTGGAATCCGCTCGTCTCCGCCGCAGTGAGAGCAACATTCAGGACATGATCGTCCGCTACAAAGGGCTTCTTTCACAGATTAAGACTCTCAGTGAGAATCTAGATGCAGAGGCAAATTATTGGATTGGCTGGGGCTTGGTTAAAACCAACATGGCCAAGGATGCCGTCGGCCATTTGGAGCGAGCCCGGACTTTGCGCCCGGATGCCTATCAAAAACATGCGGGATTATTGTTGGCGCTCGGGTATTTTGCTTCTCAAGATTCGGTGAAACTCGCCGATGAAATTAACTTGGCGATCCAGCACAAGTATGACGCGGACTTGCCAGATCAGGCGATTCAGTGGTCTGGCATGCAGTCATACAATTCTGGGGATTACTCGTCGGCGGCGAAATCGTTGGCCTTGGTCTCGAATCCTGAAGAGCCTCGCGAGACGCTCAAAGAGGTTTGGCGCTATCTTGCCAAGGCTCGTTTGGAAACGGGTGATGCGCAGGGTGCGCTCGTAGCGGTGGATCACTTGCTGGCGGTTGAGGAGAATCCTGGTTGGAGAGCGGACGGGCATTTGGACCGTGGGCGTGCGCTTTTTGCGCTCAAGCGGCTGGATGAATCCCGCAAAGCTGCTGAGGAGGCCTTGATTTTGCGCCCCCAAGGCCATACCAGCGCTCGCTTGAATATTTTGATCGGCGATCTTCATCTGGCGGCTGGCGATGCCAAGATGGCTGCTGGTAAGTATTTGATTGTAATAGAGTTGCATGATGACAAAGAGCTCCGGCCGCTCGCGATTTGGAAGTTGGTGCAAGCGCTTGAGCGGCAGGCGGACGCCGCTGAGGCTGAGAAATACCGGCAACAACTGCGCTCGGAGTTTCCGAAGTGGAAAAGTCCTGATTTTTAAGCCTGCTTTTTTTCCAACAATCCGTTCGTCATTTCTGAATTCCTCCCTAGATTCCGCCGCGCACCCCTGCATTTTTCACCTGATTTCCTTCCATGACACCTCGTTCTTCCGCTGCCGCTCCTGCGAAGCCCGCCAAGAAACAAGCTGAGAATAATTCTTGGACGCCCGAGAAATCT
The DNA here is from genome assembly GCA_044373865.1 of Luteolibacter sp. Taxonomy (GTDB): domain Bacteria; phylum Verrucomicrobiota; class Verrucomicrobiia; order Verrucomicrobiales; family Akkermansiaceae; genus Luteolibacter. The sequence continues at coordinate 15,633 of JBILPN010000006.1, forward strand.
GCGGAGCTCTACGGGGTTGCAACCTGGGGGCACAACTTCTTTGGAGTCAACAAGCAGGGGCATGTCACGGTCCGCTTGGAAGATGATGAGGCGCAAGCAGAAGTCTCGCTTTTCGAGGTGATTGACGGGCTTCGCGATCGCGGCACCCACCTGCCGGTTTTGCTCCGCTTCCGGGATTTGCTGCATTCTCGCATCGCTGAAATCAACGAGTCATTTCGCCGGGCGATTAAGGATTCGAAATACCGCGGGGAATACCGTGGGGTTTATCCGATCAAAGTGAACCAGCAGCGCCAGGTGATTGAGGAAATTTCCGAATTTGGGAAGAAGTATCATTACGGCCTTGAGGCGGGTTCCAAGCCTGAATTGATCGCCGCATTGGCGCACATGCATGACCCGGAGGCCTACATTATTTGCAATGGTTACAAGGATGAGGAGTTCATCGACCTCGCCCTTCACGCGCAGAAAATGGGTTTGAAAATCATGCTCGTGCTGGAAATGCCGAGTGAGTTGAATCTGATCCTTGAGCGTTCAAGAAAGATTGGAGTCTTGCCAAATTTGGGGGTCCGGGTGCGTTTGTCCACCAAGGGATCCGGCCACTGGCAAGATAGCGCGGGTGACAAATCCGTGTTTGGCCTCAACGCCTCGCAGGTCATTGCGGTGGTCGATCATCTCAAGGAGTCCGGCTACATCGGGTGCTTGAAAATGCTGCATTACCACCAAGGTTCGCAAATTCCGAACATTGCGGCCATTCGTGAAGGAGCCACTGAGGCGGTGCGAATGTATTGCGATTTGGTCAAGGAGGGAGCTCCCATGGGCGTGCTCGACATTGGTGGCGGCATGGCGGTGGACTACGACGGTTCCCACACGAATTTCCACTCCTCTTGCAACTACTCGGTCGCCGAATACTGCACGGACATCGTTGAGGTGGTGTCTCAAATCTGTGATAAAGCCGGAGTTGCGCACCCCAATTTGATTTCAGAATCCGGTCGCGCCGTTGTGGCTTACTACTCGGTCCTCGTGTTCAATGTCCTCGACGTGACCAGTGCGCAGACGAGTGAGGCGGCGCCACCGATCCCGGAAAATGCGCCGCAAAACCTCATGAATATCATCGAGGTCAATAAGGTGATTCACAAAAAGAACCTGCAAGAATGCTTCAACGATGCGATTTACTACCGCGATCAAATGCGAGCGCAGTTCTTTTATGGTGCGGCGACGCTGCGCGAGCGCGGTCTTGCCGAAGCATGGTTTTGGCACATCCTAACGCGTATTTCCAATCTCATCGCAGAGTTGGATGACATCCCGGAAGATCTTCGCGAGTTGTCATCGACCTTGGTCGATTTTTATTACGGAAATTTCAGTCTCTTTCAATCGCTCCCGGATTCTTGGGCGATCGATCAGGTTTTTCCGGTGATGCCGATTCACCGGCTTGATGAAAAACCGCGGCATCGTGCCGTCCTCGCCGACATCACGTGCGACTGCGATGGTAAAATTGACCGATTTATCGACAAAGAGGATGTCGCGAAAATTTTGCCGCTGCATGATTTCAAGCAGGGTGAGCCCTACTATCTCGCGGTTTTCCTGGTTGGAGCCTACCAGGAGACTTTGGGGGATTTGCACAATTTGCTCGGCGACACCAACGTCGTCGGCGTGCATTTGGAGAAGGGGAAGCCGGTTTACACGCACGAAGTCGAGGGAGATACGGTTGCCGATGTGCTGAGTTATGTGGAGTTCGATCCCAAGGAATTGGTGACACGTTTTCGGAATTTTGCTGAGAAAGCCGTCACCGAAGGGCGGATCTCGCCCAAGGAGCGCCGGGAGATTCTCGATTTATTCCGCGAAGGCCTCGCCGGTTACACCTACTTTGAGAGCTGAGGTCCCTGCGTGCAGTTTTTGAGTGGATTTGGAGATGATCCACCGCGTGCTTGTGGATTTCTCCGGATTTTTCGGGATATTCTGCAAGTTCCAAGCGTGATTTCCCTTGCCAACATGTGGGGTATTCCGTAAATCCCGCGCCCCTTTCAGCCGTTCAATCACCAACGAAAACCCGAGGGGACTCGCAATGCGGCAGGTTTTCAAGAATCGCCCGTCCTGAATCAAGGCGGGAAAAACAGACATCCTATGATCAACGAACTCATCAACGAAATGGTGGACGCTGGCGTTCACTACGGCCACCAAACCAAGAAATGGAATCCGCGCATGAAGCCCTTCCTTATGAAGGACAAAGGCGGCATTTACATCATCGACCTGGAAAAAACCGTCCAGCAGCTCGACAAAGCTTCGGATTTCCTCGCTGACCTCGTCGGCAAAGGCAAAAAAGTTCTTTTTGTTGGCTGCAAGCGCCAAGCGCAAGATGCCATTCGCGAAGCTGCCGAAGCAACCGGCCAGCATTACGTCAATCACCGTTGGCTCGGTGGCATGCTCACCAACAGCCTTACCGTTCGCAAGTCGGTTGAGCGCTTGAAGTATCTCGAAAACATCGAGAAGCAGCCTGAGTTCAAGGCCATGTCCAAGAAGGAACTCGCCGCCCTAGGTCGTGAGCGTGAAAAACTCCTGCGCAACCTTCGTGGCGTGCGTGACATGGACAAAAAGCCAGATGCCGTCGTGATTGTGGACTCCGCTCGTGAGACCATTGCCGTGGCAGAAGCCCGTCGCTTGAACATTCCGATCATCGCACTCGTTGATACGAATGCCGACCCAGCCCTCGTCCAATACCCGATCCCGGGCAACGACGACGCAATTCGCTCGATCCGCATCATCCTCCAAAATTTGGTTGAT
>JBILPN010000273.1:0-5548 GCA_044373865.1 Luteolibacter sp.
GTAGTCGTCGAATTGTTCTGGGCGCATCCGCACATTGGCGGAGAAGCCGTTAGGGAGTGGGCAATGGCAGGTGAAAGTGATCCCCTTGAAACCGCGAGCGAGTGCGGTGGCGGCGTATTCATCCGGCGTGCCGAAGGCGTGCTTGCAGAGGGTCGTGTGGCAGTGTGACTCGTAGAGAAGTGGGGAGCGTGTCATGATGCCATGGATTTCCGCGCGAGAAGGATGGCGCGGAAGTGTGGGAGAATTTTTTGGTAGAGCGAATTTTTGCCACCGCGTGAAAGTTGTGCGGCGACCAGCTCGGTGGCGCTGGTGGGGTCCACGGGTGAGAGTGAGCAGGCCTTGTAGCTGGCGGACTCGATCTTGCGCTCGACGTGGGATGCGCCGGCTTGCTGGGTGACGCTCACGCGGAAGTCGTTGTCGGTGCGGAGGATGAGGGCGGTGAGTGGTGGGCCGGAGGCGTCCTCGTGAAGAGTGACCGCGATGGTCTGGCCGTTCGTTGAAAGGAAGTCTAGCGAGCCAGGCTTGCCGCTGGGTTTCCATGCGGCTTGCACGGTGAGCCAGGCCAGCACTTGGAGCGCGGAGACGAGGTGGTCCGGGTGGTGGTGAATCTCAAGATGCCGGATGCTGGGCAGCACTTGCAGCGCTGCCGAATCGTCAAACAAGCTGGCGATTCCCAAGCGGAATTGCCAAGTGCGTGTCCATGCGTGGTCTTGGATGATCAACTGCTCGTTGCCTTGCGCGGCATCTTCGATTTTCGCGAAAGAGGCTTCCGGATCCTGCCAGGCGGCGCTGTCGATGATGAGGCGGTCCATGACCGCCACCAAGCGCTCGGTTAGGATGTCCGACAGCTCGCCCTGCCACCAGAAGATCAGTGGCAGGTCGGAGTTGAGGTGGGCAAAGACGGTGTTGCGGAAACGTCCGGTGACGCGCCCGGTCAGGTAGAATGAAATTTGCTCGCAGCAGACCGATTTCCTGCCGTCTGAGAGGTGGCAATGAGCGGTGATCCAGGCGCGCAGGCTGGGTGCCGGCTCATTGCGGTCGATGCCGACGAGGATGGCGCGGCAAGCGTGTTCACGGGTGAGTTCGCGGATGATTTCCGAGTTTTCGATGAGCGCGCCGGGCTTTTCTGAGTAAACCACGAGGTTCATCAGCGAGGCATTGGTGCGGGCCTCGTCCTGCTCCCAGAGCCTGCGGAGCGCGGCGTCGATGGCAGAGACGGAGACCTCGATGCCGAGTTCCGGGCAAACTTCGGGGATGCTGGGATGGGTGGGGCTCATGTTGGCGCGGGAGCAATTCACGGAACCATGGGTGAGAGGAGAGGCATCGGTAGAGACATCAGAAGCGGCAGGCATGTCAGTTAGAGGCGGCGCCAGGCGTTGCCGTCCTGTTGTAGCAGGTCATCCGCCTCCTTGGGGCCCCATGAGCCAGCGACGAATTCAGCCATCGGTGGCGGGCTGTCGGATTGGTGCCATGCGTGCTCGATGTGGTCGATGAATTTCCATGCCTCCTCGACCTCGTCGCGGCGGGCGAAGAGAGTGGCATCTCCGGCGATGGCGTCTAGCAGGAGTCGTTCATAAGCTTCCGGGCTGCCTTTGCCAAAGCTGGTGGCGTAGTGGAAATCCATTTTCACGGGTTCGAGACGGAGGCTGGTGCCAGGGATTTTCGAGACCATGCGGAGCGAGATTCCCTCGTCGGGTTGGATGCGGATGGTGAGCACGTTGCCACCGGGGACGCCGCCTGAGAGCGCGTTGAAAAGCACGCAGGGCGCGTCTTTGAAGTGGATGGAAATTTCCGTGGATTTCTTTGGCAAGCGCTTGCCCATGCGGATGTAGAAGGGCACGCCGCTCCAGCGCCAAGTGTCGATGAGCAGGCGCACGGCCACATAGGCCTCGGTCTGGGATTCCGGCGAAACGCGGTCCTCCTCGCGGTATCCGGGGACGGGGATGCCATCGACGTGACCGGACGTGTATTGGGCGCGGACGACATTGGCCGCAACCTTTTCCGGCGTGTCCCACTGGCGCAGCGAGCGGATGACTTTCACCTTTTCGTCCCGCACACCATCGGCACTGAGGTCTGTGGGTGGTTCCATGGCGACGAGGCTTAGAAGCTGGAGCAGGTGGTTTTGCACCATGTCTCGCAGCGCACCGGACTTTTCATAATAGCCACCACGGCCACCTTCCATTCCCAGATTTTCCGCGCAGGTGATCTGGATGTGGCTGATGTATTTGCTGTTCCAAAGCGGCTCAAAAATCGAGTTGGCGAAGCGCAGGACCATCAGGTTTTGCGCGGTTTCCTTGCCAAGGTAGTGGTCGATCCGATAGGTGTCGCTCTCGCGGAAGGTGTCGTTGACGACTTGGTTGAGGTGCTTGGCGGTAGCGAGGTCGGTGCCGAAGGGTTTTTCGACGATGACACGTGACCAGCAGCCGTCTGGGGATTCATTGAGCCCGGCGTTTTTGAGATTGATGAGAATTTCGTCAAAAAACTCGGGTGCGGAGGCGATGTAGAATAGCCGATTGCCCTTGCCGCCACGCTCGGCGTCGATGGCCGCAAGCTTTTCCGCAAGGCTGCGGTAGCCTGCGGGATCGGTGAATTCCGAGGTGTGATAGGAGACGCTTTGGATGAAGCTGTCCCAGATTTTTTCGTCGTGGCCTGAGCGCGAGACCTTGCGGTTCAGTTCTTCCAAGCCGCTTCGGAACTCGGCGTCGGATTTCTCACGCCGGGCGAAACCCATGATTTTCACGCCAGTCGGCAGCTCGCCATCGACGGCGAGATGATAGAGTGCGGGGATGAGTTTGCGGTGCGTCAAGTCACCGGTCGCACCGAAAATAACGATGCTGCATGGCTCGGCGCGTGAACGTGAGACGAGGTCTTCGCGAAAGGGATTCATGGAGAGAAAACGAAAATAGGGGCTGCTAGAAAGTGGATAGAAGATGAGGCCTGAGATGCCGGATGGTGGAATTATTCACCCCAAGCTCCCATCTCCAATCAACGATCTTCTTGGTTCACCACGGAAGTGGAAAATCGCGGTTGAAGGCGAAAACCCGCTCGCGGATCGCGTGCAGCTTGTCCAGATTGGTGGGATCAGACAAGGCTTCGTGGATGAAATCTGCGACTTGTTCGACATGAGTTTCCTTCATGCCACGGGTGGTGACGGCTGGCGTTCCAATGCGGATACCGGAGGGTTTCATGGGGCTGCCGGTGTCGAAGGGGATGCCGTTTTTGTTGACGGTGATGCCAGCTTCGTCAAGCGCATGGGAGGCGTCGGTGCCGTTGAGATCCTTGTTACGCAGATCCACGAGCATCACGTGGTTGTCCGTGCCGCCGGAGCAGATGCGGAAGCCGTGGTGGGTGAGGCGGGCGGCGATGGCTTGAGCGTTTTTGACGACTTGTGCCGAGTATTCTTTGAATTCTGGCTTGAGCGCCTCGCCGAAGCAGATGGCCTTGGCGGCGATGACGTGCATGAGTGGCCCGCCTTGGATGCCGGGGAAAACTTGGGAATCGATTTTTTTCGCGAATTCCTGTTTGCACAAAATGATGCCACCGCGCGGTCCACGCAGCGATTTGTGGGTGGTGGAGGTGACAAAATCCGCGTGTGGGATGGGGCTCGGGTGGACTCCGGCGGCGACCAGGCCAGCGATGTGTGCCATATCGACGAACAGGTAAGCGCCGACTTCGCGGGCGAGCCGTCCCATGCGCTCGAAGTCGATCACGCGCGAGTAGGCCGAGGCGCCGACGGTGATTAGGGCGGGCTTGAGTTCGCGAGCGGTTTTTTCAAGCTCTTCGTAATTGATGCGCTCGTCGTCCGGGCTGACACCGTAGTGGGTGACATTGTAGAAGCGGCCCGAGAAATTTGCCTTGTGCCCGTGCGTGAGGTGACCGCCGTGGGCGAGGTCCATGGTGAAAATTTTGTCGCCGGGCTTAAGCACGGCGAAGTAAACCGCGGTGTTCGCCTGCGAGCCGGAATGGGGCTGGACGTTGGCGTGGTCCGCGCCAAAAAGCTCCTTGGCGCGGTCGATTGCGAGTTGTTCGACGACATCGACATTTTCGCATCCGCCATACCAACGCTTGCCCGGGTAGCCCTCGGCATACTTGTTGGTGAGGAGGGAACCTTGGGCCTCCATGACCGCTGGCGAGGCAAAATTTTCCGAAGCGATGAGCTCGATGTTGTTGCGCTGGCGGTGCTCCTCGGCCGTGATGGCGGCGTAAATTGCCGGATCCGTCTGGGCGATGCGGCTGCCCGAGGACTTGCAAACGCGGGACTCGTGACGGCCTCCTTCGAAGGCGGTGGCAAGAAACGCATCGGCCATGGCCGTGGCGCTCGCCGCGTCGGTGAATTTTCCGCTGAGGCAGAGCACGTTCGAGTCGTTGTGCTGGCGGGTGGTGACGGCCTCCTCGACTGAGCGGATATTTGCCGCGCGGACGTGGCGGTGGCGGTTGGCGGCGATGGACATGCCAACGCCGGAAGTGCAGGCAAGAATGCCGAAATCGTAAGTGCCGTCCGCGACATTCCGCGCGACGAGATTCGCGTAATCCGCGTAATCAACGGATTCGGTCGTTTGAGTGCCAAAGTCAGAGACTTCGTGGCCGGCAGCTTGCAAGTGTTTGACGACGGCGTTTTTGAGATCGACGGCGCCGTGGTCGGCTCCGATGGCAATGCGGAAGGTTGGTTGGCTCATGGACGGCGGGATTCAAATCCGGGAAAGCCGACTTGCAAACCGCAAATTTTGCCGATTTGCCAATCCAGCGGATTTGAGAAGTGATTTTCGCTGGTTTTTGGCAAGTCGTGCGGGGACAACGCACTTGCCCGTCCGCGAGGAGAACGGCCGAATCCGGGGGCGGACCGTTAAAAAATCGCGGGCGGGCTGGGTGATTGGTGCGGGATTTTGATCAAATTTCGCCTGAATAAACCCGGATCCCGAACACGGCGGCAGGCGCGCCGTGGGTGGCGAGGACTCGCAGGGTGAGTCGCTTGGTGAGGAGTGGCTGAGCCGGTTGCCAGTCGTGGATCGCTCCGTGATGGTCACGGACCGAATGAACGAGGCGGCCTTGGTCATCCAGCAAATCAAAATCTTTGACCATGAATGGCACCACCTCTTCCGGGTGCGTCATGAGCACGGACTCCATCGGATGATCCCAGTCAGGATCAAATTCAATCCGCACGCGGCCAAGCCCCAACGGCGCGTCCCAGTCGAGGTGCAGTTCAGGGTTTGGATCGGCCGGGTCGGCGACCCATGCATTCGGCGCATCGATCGGGCGGGACGGTCCGCCAATCACGTTGGCGGGGCCGAAGTGATCGATGGGCGGCTCGAAGCTCATTGCGAGATTGAGACCGTCCGGGCGGCGTTTAGGCAGCCAGAACTCGAAGCGGTCGATGCCGATGCCCGCAGGCGGTTCTTGCACGCTGGAGCTGGCGACTGCTTTGTTGAAGGCTGTCGTCACCGCGAGAATGCCAGTGATGCGGGCGTCGCTGAGCCTGACACGCACGGAAGGATCTTCGCAGAGTTTGATGAAATGATAGCCGTCCTTCGCAACGGGTGAGGCAAAGCGG
>JBILPN010000274.1:0-5530 GCA_044373865.1 Luteolibacter sp.
TGTGAACGCCGCTCTGGTCTCCTACCTGCTCACCGACTACCATGGCTTCACCAGCGCCGCCGGCCACATCGGCCGGAAATATCGGGTGGACCATGACATCAGCCTCTTGGTCCCGGAAGTTTGGTCACGCATGTTCATTCCTGAGCGCGAACCGAAGTATCTGATCGAGAATGGATACCTCGAAAAAATCGATGACTTCGAGCACAACGGACAACGCATCGAGGCCAGCCGCCTTGGCTACCGCATCACCGAGAGATTTGTCACCACCTTCTTCGGGCGGATGTTCTCTGCGGCAGACACCGTCTTCACACCCGACATGCTGCGCCCGGAATTGCAATCGATGGACGACTTCATTGACGGACTCGACAACATCATTGAGACCCAGCGCCGCGTCGCGCTCAATTACTTCGAGGACGGCAGCGTGGATCTGGCCTGCCCGCCACTCAAGGCGCTGCTTCACCTGATGGCGCACGGAGCATTCGAGGGCAAAACCCTCAAGGATCCCGCGATCCGCGCACTTTTCACCCGGGAATCCTTGATTTCGTCCGACTGGTATCACGCCAGACTCGACGCCAAGGCCGCTGTGGACCAAGCGCTTTGGAGACGGCACATCGCGTATTTGGAGGAATTCCTTCTCAAGCAAAACTACCACAGCGAGCTCGAGCGCCTCGGCATCCACCAGCGCTTGGACGAGGCAAAAACCACGCTCGCTCACCTGCTCACTCCCGCCTACCGGACCAGCCTCGTCGGGATGCTCGGGGTGGACCCAGCTCTGGTCTCGGACGCTGTCTTGGGCCGCTAAAAATCACGAACCGCTCGTCTTGGTCGTGCCCTCTGCTGGGGGCACGTCCGCGGCGGTGGCCTCCTCAACAATCACGACCGGCGCGCCATTCGGCGCGTAAGGCAGCCGCGAGGTCGCCAACCAGTCGCCCTCTTGGAAGCCTTCACGCACCACCAGCGCATCCGCCGTGCTCCACAGCACTTGCACATCCGTGCGCTGGATCGTGAGTCCTTCCCGCTCGATCAGGAAAACTCGGTTCACCCCGCGCAGCGCCGTGCGCGGCAACACAAAAACATCCTCCAACACCAAGCCCTCCACCGCCGCACGCACTGGCTGGCCCATCCGCAACTCGGGATTTCCGGACTCGAGACCGAAGGGGTCATCAATCCTTGCGATGGCAAAAAGCTCACGCGACGCCTCATCCAGCGCGCCCTCAGTGCGCACAATTTTCGCCTGCCACGTGTGTGGCACCGCGCTCGTGCTCAGCGCATCCGTCAGCGTCACACTCACCGGCGCGTCATCATCACGGGTCGGCAGCTTGGCAAACGCTAGCTGCGCGGCAGAAAGTGGCAGACGAATCTCCGCATAGTCCGTGGCAAAAATTTCCCCCAAGCCTGTCGTGCCACCCACCGCCTGACCGAGCCCGACCATCCTCGACTTCACACGCCCGGCAAAGGGCGCGCGGATTTTGGTCCGCTGCAAATTCCGCTGAGCCTGGTCGAGATCCGCCTTGGCGGCCGAGACGTTCGCGTGTGCCTCCTTTAACTGCGGGACCCGCAAAACCAAGGGCGAGGGCTCGTCCTTGTAGCCGATATCCTCCCAATTCAAGCGCGCCTGCTTGGCACGCGCCTCTTCCTGCGCCAAGGCCGCCTCGGCACGCGCCAATCGCGACTCGGAACCCGCCAAGCTGGCCTGCAGATCCGCCGGATCCAGCTCCAACAAAATTTCCCCCGCCTCGAAAAAGGCACCGTCCTCGAAGCCCGCGCCCACCCGCAGCACCGTGCCCGGAACTTGCGCCGTCAGGGTCGTCGTGTGGTGCGCACGCACCGTCCCCTGCGTCTCCAAAATCACGGGAAAACGCGTCCGCTTGAGCTCAAGCCGCGCGGTTTCCAACTTCATCGGCTCGCGCCGCTGCGATTTTGGTTCTTCGATGGGTTGCCCGAACCACTTCCAAGCGCCGAAGCCAAGGACGAGAATGAAAACGGGAATAAGAATACGGGCTAACATAAAGTTGGGGCGGGGGCAAGATTCCCCGGAATGGTTGAAATGCCAAATACGAAGTCAAACGTGGGATCGTTTCGCAATTTCACAAGGTTTACCGAGCTGCCGGGGTTTGGAAATCTCCACCAAGCGCGAGATGCAGGTCGATCCGGTTTTGCAGGCGTTGGTTGCGCAAGCGGATCATGCCGGCACGCGCGTTGTTCGCACGCCGTTGCGCCTCCAATACGGAAAGGATGTTCGCATTCACTCCCTCCGAGTAATCGCGCTCAGCTTGCCGCTCGGCCAAGGCGGCCTGCTCCAACTCGGACGCAAGAAACGTTTCCTGCGCCGCCAGGGAGCGGTCCGCCGAAAGCGCGGACTCGACTTCGCGAAAGGCAATCAGGGCCGCTTGCGCATACGCGTTGAGCGCCGCGTCGTTCCGGTCCAAAGCAGCTTGGGCCTCGGCACTCACCGCTCCGCCCTCGCTGATCACTTGGGAAAATCTGCCGGCAATGCTGGTGAACAAGCGCTCGGCATCCAACAAATCCGCAAGGCGCGCGTTGGAACTGCCTCCCGCTGCGGTGATGGAAAACGATGGCAGCAGCGCCTTGCGAGCCGCATCGGCGCGCCGTGCCGTCGCAAACAAGCTCGCCCGCACCGCTGCGAGATCGGGACGACGCTCAAGGAAATCTGCCGGAATCCCCGCCGGAACCACCCCTCGCAAGGACGGCAAATCCTGACTCGCCACCAGCTCACCCGCCGGATATCTGCCAAGCAAAACTTCAAGCGCACGCGCCGCCTCCTCGCGCGCCTGCCTGCGCTGCTCCAGCGCACGCTGGGCGGACGAGACGTTGGTCCGCCCAAACTGGATGTCCAAGGCTCCTTCGCCAGTTCCAACGTAATTCCGCTCGATGATCCGCAAGTTGCTCTGAAACGATTCCAAGGTGACCTGCGCCAGCGCCACTTCCTGCTCGGAGGAAATTAAATTGCACCAGGCCTTGGCCGCATTGGCTGCCAAGGAAAGCCGCGCCCCGCGAAAATCTTCCAAAGCCGCAATTTCCCCCGCTGCCGCCGCACGATTCAAGTCACGCAGCCTCCCCCAAAGGTCGGGCTCCCACGCTGCCGCTAGATTCAAGCCATAGCTCTCGGTGCTACCCGCGCCGGAAGCGTCACTCACCCCGGCACTGCCTGACAGGCCCAAGGATGGCAAACTTCGCGCTCGGCTAATCATCGAGGCCTGCCGTGCCTCCCGGAAACGCGCCGCCGCCACTTTCAAATCCCGGTTGTTTGCCAGCGCCTCTTCAACGGTCCCGCTCAGCGCGGCATCTCCTAAATCTGCCAACCATGCGCTGCTGATCTTGGCGTCTGTCCCACTCGAAACCGCCACCCACGAACCGGGCGTCCGAATCACCAGCGCCTCCGCCGGACGCCCAAAACGCAGGGACTCACACGAGACCAACAAGGCCGCGGCACTCCACAAAACGCCCGTCCCCACCCTCCTGAAATTCAATAATGTCATGCTGTTCACTCGTTAAACCTTGGTCTCTTGGATCGCTTCCCCCACTGCCGGTGAGGGCTGCAAATCACGGTCTTCCCCACGAAATGGGCGCTTATACCACACCCAGCCGCGCCTGATGTAGTCCACCAAATCTTCCGCCGCCAAATAGGACGCTGGAATCAGGAAAAGCGTGATGCCTGTGGCAAACAAGATTCCAAAGGCCAGCGACGTGGCCATCGGTATCAACAACTGTGCCTGCAATGATGGATCAAACATCAGCGGCACCAATCCCACGAAGGTGGTCAACGACGTCAATAAAATCGGCCGAAACCGTCGCGTGCCTGACTGAATCACCGCTTCGAAAAGATCTTCGTCGTCGCGCCTCCGCTGGTTGATGAAATCCACCATCACCAGGGAGTCGTTCACCACCACTCCCGCCAAGGCAAGAATCCCGAAAATCGAGAGATAGGACGGCGTGATGTCCATGATGAGGTGACCAAACAAGGCTCCGATCGCCCCGAAGGGGATCGCCAACATCACGAAAAATGGCTGATACAGCGAACGAAACGGAATCGCCAACAAGGCATAAAGCGCACAAAATAAGGCAATTCCACCGATGATCGTGCGCTTTTTGGTCTCTTCATGCTCGGCGACGTAGCCAGTGTAACGCCAGCTCAACTCGGGGTGCGCATTGAGAATCGCATCCAAGCTCGGTGCCAAATTCCGGGAAATTGCCACGACATCGACGTTTTCATCCACCGGTTGGGCAGAAACCGAGACGACCTGCGCGCCATCCATGCGCGTGATGTCCGAGCGCCCGCGCGCAAACTCCGCAGTCGCCACCGTCCGGAATGGTGCCTCGCCGCCCGCCGGCGTCCGGATCCGCAGTTGCTCAAGCGTGCTCAAGGATTGCCGACTGGCCAAGGGCAGCCGGACCATCACGCGCACATCATCCCGGTCACGCTGGACGCGCTGCGCCTGCTGCCCGAAAAATGCCGCACGCACCTGATTCGCCAAATCTCGCTGGGTCAATCCAAGCGACTCGCCTTCTGGCCGAATGGTGATGAGCAATTCGTCCCGATTTCCCCCGGCATTGTTCCATGCGTTGGCAATCCCTTCGTAGGATTCCACAAGATCCTCAATTTCCCGCGTCACCTCAGTTTTCGCCTCCGAGGCGGGACCGCGAATCTCAATGTTGACGGATTCTAGGTCTTCCTGCCCCCAGCCGCCGCCCCCCCGGTCACCTGAAATGCTCAAATTTTCCACATCCGGCAATTTCCCGACCAACTGCGTCCAACGATTGGCAATCTCGCTGTTTTTTGGCCCCGGCTCCGAGCGAAATCCCGGATCCAACACGTTGATCGTCACCGAGCCAACACGTGGGTCAAAACCCGGCCGACCAATCCGCCCACCACTGGACGTCAACATTTCGAGAATCAACGACTTGCCCGTCCCGGGATCGACAAACTCCCGCCGGAGTTGGTCAACCACCGCCGCGACTTGCTGGACCCGCTCGTCGGTGATGTGAACCGGGGTGTCGCTCGGCATTTGCACACGCGCGTTGATCCGGTTTTCATCAATCGCCGGCATGTTCACAAAGCCCAGCCGCCCACTGCTTAAAACACCAATGGAACCCATGGCCACTGCACCGAACACCGCAAGGGTGGTGTAGCGGTGACGCGTGGTGAAGCGCAGCGCGGGATCATAGATGCGATCGACAAAGAGTTCCAAACTGTCCGCAATGGTCTTTTGAAATCGCTCGAAGCGGTTCAAACGTGTCCGGTGCACTTTGACGTGCTTCAAATGGCACGGCAGTGCCAATTTCGACTCAATCAGCGAGAAAATCAGCACCGCCCCAACCACCGGCGGAATCTGCTTGCTGAAGGTCCCGTAAAATCCCTCAAAAAACATCAAGGGAACGAAGGCAACAATCGTCGTCAAAACGCCGAAAGTCACTGGCACGGCGACTTCCTTGGCTCCGTCCGTGACCGCATCCAAGGGCGGCACGCCTTCCTTGAGCTTGGTGTAGATGTTTTCCGCAGTGACAATGG
>JBILPN010000275.1:0-5510 GCA_044373865.1 Luteolibacter sp.
CAGAGCGCCGTCGGTATATTCGTCGGAAAGTGAGACGGAAGAGCGGAGGAGTTGCGAGAACGAGGCTGAAAAGCTACCTTGGTCTTCGTCGTCCCACGACACCTGACCTGCAAATGCTTCGGCAGTCTCCCGAGTCTGGGTGGAGTCGGTGGAAATCCAGGACTTATTCGTGTAAGCATCGTTCCAATAGGACTCATCCCCGGTGTTCTGCAGCTGAAAGTTGAAATAGTCTTCAGGTGGATCCCCGGTGGAATAGGAGTAAACGTCGGTCTGCTGGGGGGGGGCAAGTGGCGTGTAGAAGTGCCGGTAGGAGATCGACCTGCTGATCAATTCGGTGAGGTCTTCCGTGAGTTGATAGGGCAGTGCGGCGGTGTTGGATTGCGCCGGAGTTCCTCTTGCCCAGGTCGAAATCACTGCGGATTCCTCCTCGTTTGCTCCATCAGCTTGGTGAGAGTGCTCTATCTCCGGATCGCCGGTTTCTATATCCCGGTCTTCCGCGTATGTTTCGCCTCTCCTGTCGGCATTCGCATGGGTCAGAAAGAATTTCGGCAATGACCCGCTCCCTTCGTTCCCATCCGGCGAGGCCGGAGAAAACTCCCTGAACGCGAAGTCTTTCGAGCCACGGGCTCCGACCTGTGTCACCGAGACGGTGGCGTTCCTGACCAGCAGCGTATCGGTGCTGACCCCATCTGGTTTCGATAAGGGGTTCCGCGGGTCCGTTCCCGCCGCCAGTTCCTCAAGATCCGAATAGCCGTCCATGTCGGAATCGTCCCAGCCGTCCGGCACGCCGTTGGCATCTTCGTCCCCGATCAAGGGCGAGTAACCGTTTAGAACCTCGTCAAGATCAGCGAGGCCGTCGCCATCGCTGTCCCATCCATGGGCGTTGGTGCCCAGCATGGCTTCCTCGGCGTCGGTCAGTCCGTCACCGTCACTGTCGGTATCGGAGACAGCCACGCGCCAGAAGAGCTTGTCCGATTCGGCGGTGGTGAAGTGGAATTCAGGGATGTTGCCGTTGCCAATGAAATCCGAATCGGGAACCTCAATCCAACTCCCTTGGGACAGGTCGGCCGAAACCAACAGGTGATAGCGCTTTCCGGGAATGGTCGGCCAGGAAACAGTGACGACTTCGGGACTGACAAGCACCTGCACGCCGTTTTCTACTCCCCATACGGCCGGAGTATGGACTATCTCCGGGCGGATTATGCCGTCGGGAGGATTGGGATCGAAGGGATCGGTGCCTGCCGCGGCTTCCTGCGCGTTGGTCCAGCCGTCGCCGTCGGGGTCCGCCTGGGGATCGAAGAATTCATCGAACAGGCTGCCGTCGTTGAATTCCCGTTCCCAGAGATCGCTCAGACCATTGTTGTTGGTGTCAAGAACGGCATGGGAGATGCCAGAGGCCAGAATCCAGATGCCAGAGGCCAAAATGAAGAAGAAGCGCTTCACTTGGACACTCCTTTCCCGTTGGCGGCGGGTTTCTCCGTGCGCCAGAAGTTCAGGGTGATGTCCTTGGGTTGCGGAGGATTGGCCTTGAGGTATTCCTCGCGCTCGATGCGGGCGCGTTCACGGCCTTCGTAAGCGGTTTCCAGCCGTTCCAGTTCGCTGTTATAGACGTCATGAAGGGACTGGATGACGACCAGTTCCTCGGCGGTGGGCTTGGTGTCACCGGTTATTTCGAAAGTGGCTTTGCCTTCCGAGAATCTGGGCAGGTCCGGCGCGGCGTATTCCCGGCCTTTGGCGGCGTAGAGTTCTGCCATGCGGTCGATGTCCACGTTGCCCCATCCCATCAGCATGTGATGGAAATCACCGGCGGTGTCGGCGAAGGAGTTGATGCCACCGGCGATCAGGGCGAAGTCGGCGGAGGACCAAAAGGTGATGGTCCCGTTTCCGCCCTGCGGCCACCAGCGGACCAAGGTGCGCGGCGGGCTGTCCTTGGCGCGGAAAACAGTGGCACCGAGAAACAGAAGCTCGTTCTTGGGATGGGTTTCGCGGTATTCGGCGAGGCGCTGGCTGAAGTCGGCGTCCACTTCGCCGCTGATTGCTGCCGCAGGCGGGGGCGGCGGTGGTAGCGCGATGGGCTTGATTTCCCGGATCGTGATCGTGCGGCCGCCCTGCTCGTGGGTGGTGGTGTCGAGGATGTCGGACTTGGCAACTTCGTATTCCGGCTTGGGTTCGGTGGGTGGCGGCGGTGTGCCGTCGGGAACGGTGCCGAGGATGCGGGCGGTGGTGACTGCAGCGCTGGCTTCGGTGGAAGCGCCGGTCAGCTCGTCCTGTGAATAGGCGAGCGCGGCGGCGAAGAATGTTAGAAAGACGGACGGTAGCAGTTTCATGCGGGAGGAAGGATGGTTGAGGTCCTTCCTAGTGGACGGGGAGCTCAAAAGCTGGCAGGAGTCAGCTTGGACACGCGCCGCTGCCTCCTCGGCCGTCTGGTCGGTTTGGCAGCATCGTTGCAGTCGATGCCAAACGTTCCTACCTAGGTTTTTGAAATCCCCATCCACCAGAGTATAGGGTTCGCATTCCATGTCACGGGGCTTGCGACGGCAAGCAGATTATCCGCGTAAACCATTCGCCGTCTGCGTCAAATCTGAATTCGGCCAGAGAGGCTATGGCCGCATCTATTGTCCACCATGCCGCGGCAAGTGGCCCGAGACGGAGTTTGATGCTTTCCGTGGCGGATTGCGGACTGCCGTAACGGCTTGGCGGTCTCGGCATCAGCACAAACGGATTCAAAAAATCAAACGGATATTTGCAGCAATTCCCTTGTGAATCAGGTGCGCAATCGCTCGTCCCCAATCCGCCCGAGATTTCGTGAATTTTCGCCGATTTCAATGCGTCCATTGGGAGGACACTGAAAAACTCTTGAATTCTCTCAGTGCCGAATTAAATCTACGAACCAACCAACTTATCCCTCATGAAAACCAGCATCCTTGCCATCACCAGCGCTCTTGTTGCAATCGCACTTTCCAATTGCGCAGCCCCAGCCGGCCCAAACACCCAACGCGGAGCCGCCACTGGCGCACTCGGCGGAGCGCTGCTCGGCGGCATCATCGGCCATCAATCCGGTCGCGCACTTGAGGGTGCCGCCATCGGCGCAGCGGGCGGCGCGGCCGTCGGCGGAACTTATGGCAATGCACGCGACCAGGAACAATACGGCCGCTATTAAGCCGCTTTGATTTCCCAGCGGGGCGTCCAATTCCCGGACGTCCCGCTTTTTTTTGGAAGATCTCCAAGTCTCGCACCTCTCATCCGCACCACACGCCGCCACTCATGCACCGCCTCCTCGTTCTCCTCGCCTTTTTTTCGCTCAGCTCCCTCAGTCGCGGGGCCAAATCCGGGGCCGGCGATGGCGAGATTTCCTCCTCGGCGGTGTTGATTTCTGAAAATTCGGCCATCGCCCCGGGAAAACCGTTCACCGTCGCCCTCGAACTTTCTCATCCGGATGGCTGGCACAGTTATTACAAAAACTCTGGCGGCGTGGAAATGCCGCCGGAAATCACTTGGAATCTCCCCCCCGGCTTCAGCGCCGGCCCCATCCAATGGCCTGTCCCAGAAGTGAAAGACGGCTATTTCGGGAAAAGCTACGTTTACCCGAATCGCCCGATTTTCCTCGTGGAAATCTCCGCGCCCGCCACCGCGGAAATCGGCAAAACCATCGACCTCAGCGCCGATGCCGAATGGCAAATTTGCAAAGAAAGCTGCATCGGCGAGGAGAAATCCTTCGTGCTCTCACTCGCCGTCGCCACCTCTGCCACGCCGGATCCTGCACAGGTCTCGTTCTTTCAATCCGCTCGCGCCAAACTTCCCGCGCCCGCAAACTCGCTTGAAATCAAAGCGAGCTCCGACGGCGGGAATCTGGAAATTTCCATCTCCCCGGCGACCTCCATCCAAGGCACTCCCACGGATTTTGTCCCGGACCAAGCCTTCGCGCTCGCCGCCAGCGCGGGCGGCAGCATTGCCCGCGATGGCGACGCATGGAAAATCTCTCTCAAGCGCGCGAAAATCGACCCCTTTGACCAAGCAATTCCGCAGGGGAAAACGATTTCGGGAATTCTCATCGCCCCCCAAGCGCTCCTCATTCCCGAGCAAACCATCGCCAAGCCACCGGCCCAAGCCTTACCCATTGCCAAGTTTCTTCCGATCCTTGGCGGGATGCTGCTTGGCGGATTGATTCTCAATTTGATGCCCTGCGTCTTCCCGGTCATCGGCTTGAAAATCATGGGTTTCGTCCAACAAGCGGGCCAAGACCGGAAAAAAATTGCGCTGCATGGCGTCAGTTTCGCGCTTGGCGTCTTGGCCTCCTTCGCGGTGATCAGCGCGGTCTTGTTCGCAGCTCGCAGCGCCGCTGGAACCGGTGGGGACGCCATCGGCTGGGGCTACCAACTCCAGAATCCATGGGTGGTGCTCAGCCTCATGCTGCTGATGTTCGTGTTGGCGCTGAACATGTTCGGGATTTTCGAGCTGGGGACCTCGGCCACTTCACTGGGTGGCTCGCTGCAATCCAAGCAGGGCCTTGGCGGCTCGTTTTTCTCCGGCATTCTCGCCACCGTCGTTGCCACTCCCTGCTCGGCGCCCTTTCTCGGAGTCGCGATCGGCACCGCCATCGCGCTTCCTGCATTCCAGTTCTTCACGGCATTCGGAGCGATGGCGATGGGGCTCGCACTGCCGTATTTGATCCTGTCGATTTTCCCGAAATTGATCGAATTCCTGCCACGACCCGGCGCTTGGATGGTCAGCTTCAAGCAGGCGATGTCGTTTTTCCTCTTCGCAACCGCCGGGTATTTGCTCTGGGTTTACGCGGGCCAAATTGGATTGGACGCACTCCTCGGCCCGATTTTTGGGTTGAGCTTCATCGCCATCGCAGCGTGGATTTACGGTCGCTGGAACCTCCCTCACCTGTCCCGCGGCACACGCAGCACCGCCCTCGCGCTCACCGCCGTTTTTGCCATCGGCGGCGGCATCCTCGCCTCGCCACCCAAGCAATCCGCGCTGGTCTGGGAACCTTGGTCACAAGAACGCGTGGATGCCTTGCTCGAGGCAGGAAGCCCGGTTTTCATCGATTTCACGGCGCAATGGTGCGCCACCTGCCAAGTGAACAAACGCACGGCCTATTCTGCCGAAGTCATTGAAATCATGCGCCAGAAAGGCGTCGTCGCGCTCAAGGCAGACAAAACCAAGCCTGACCCCGCGATCGATACCAAACTCGAGGAACTCGGCCGCAGCGCCATCCCCGTCAACGTGCTGCTGGTCCCCGGCAAAGACCCGATCATCACCCCCGAACTTCTCACTTCGGGGATTCTGAAGGATTTGTTTGAAAAGGAAATTCCTGACCGCGTTGCCGCCGAGCCCTGAGCTCACATGGCATTCAAGCGTCTCCGCACGGCTTCCAATGCGCTTTGGCTCACCGCCAGCTTGAAGTCCTTGCGCGAACGCGGGTGGTAAATCCGCAGGGCCTCAGTCGCCGCGCCTCGCTGCGCCACTGCCAACCACGCCGTCCCCACGGGTTTCTCCTCGGT
>JBILPN010000364.1:0-4391 GCA_044373865.1 Luteolibacter sp.
CTGGGCGTTGCTCTGGGCGTTGCTCTGGGCGTTGCTCTGGGCGTTGCTCTGGGCGTTGCTCTGGGCGAAGCGCTAAGGGCGGACGTCAGTGAATGGTGAAGCTGTCGTCGCGAGTGTTCAGGCGGATTCGAACTAACGGATGATGGCTCGGACGAAATTTCGGATCGTTCGGAAAATGAGGAACAGCAGACCAAGCACGAGGCCGACGGTGAGTAGAAGCCCGGCGGTGATGACGCCGAAGATGATCCAAAGCGGCCACCAGCGGATGTTGAGTTGGCGGACTTCGCCGGGCCACTTTTTCCATTGCGGTCGCCGGTAGGCAGGGTCCTCTGGGGGCTGCGAGATTGCGGGCGCGTGGGCGGGTGTGCTGCCGTCAATAGCAAGCACCTCAACTTCAATGGCTTGTGATTCTTGTGTCATGTGTCATGGCCGGAGAGCTGCGAGTTCAGACGCCGCGCAATCCAGAATCAGCATCGGCGAGTTTCGGAGTTTTCACCCCGGCTTTTTCCAACATTGATATCCAAAGCGAGCACAGAGGAGTGCCAGAGTCAAATTCCAGGTGGCGGCCGGTTCGGATTTGGCCATTGGCATTGCCAGCGACGACGATTGGGACATTGCGCGGGTTGTGCGAATTGCCGTCGCGGATGGGTGAGCCGAAGGCGACCATCGAGTGGTCAAGGAGCGTGCCGTCGCCCTCCTTGATGGCCTTCATTTGGCCGAGCATGTAGGCGTATTGTTGGGCGTGCCAGGTGTTGATTTTTTCGTATTGGTCGAGTTGGCCGGGGATGTTTTGGTGGTGGGAAATCGAGTGATGGCCGCCGTTGACGCCGTCGATGAACGAGAAATTGCGATTTGTGACGTCATTTCCGAACATGAAGGTTGAGACGCGGGTGGTGTCTGACCAGAGAGCGAGGACCATGAGGTCGAGCATGATGCGCGAGTGTTCCGCGTGATTGAAGCGCGGCAGTGCGCTGAGTTCCTCCTCGCGTGATGCCTTGCCCATGGCGGAGGAAATGCGTTTGTCGAGAGCGTCCATGGATGCTGCGATTTCCGGCGCGAGGTTTTCGCCAGCGCCGAGAGAATTCGCCTCCTGTTCGATGCGGCGTTCCACTTCGCGGATGGATTCGAGGTATTGGTCGAGTTTCTGGCGGTCGTCTTGGCCGAGTTTGCTTTGCAGTCGGCGAGCGTCATCGCGGACGAGATCGAGGACGGATTGCTGGTCCGCAGCTTGTTTTTCGCCACTGTTGGAGCGAGTGCGGAACAGGCGGTCGAAGGCGACGCGTGGGTTATTCTCGCAGGGGAGCGGGACGGTTGGCGTTTTCCATGAGATGTGAGATGCGTAAAGGCGGGTGTAGTTGACGTTGGTATCGATGCCGGTTGCGACCGGTTCGGTTCCGAGTTCGAGCGAGGGGATTTTGGTGGTTCTGCCGATTTGGTTGGCGGCGATTTGGTCCATGGACATGCCACCGGCGTTGATGTCGCTGCCGGTGGTTTTGGAGATGGTGGTTCCGGTGAGCCAGCCGCCGGTTTTCACGTAGTGTCCGTCGCCGCTGAACGAAGCCTTGTTTTGCAAGCCGGTGAGGATGAGCAAGTCATCGCGGTGCGCTTCGAGTGGTGAGAGGATGGGGGAAAGCTTGAAGCGCGATCCGCTGCCATCGGGAGTCCAGCGGTTTTCCCGGACGCCGTTGGGCATGTAGAGCATGGCGAGGCGGACCGGGAAATTGCTGGCAGACGAGGATGCGGCGAGCAGAGGGCGCATGGCGTCGAGCATGGGGAGCGCGAGAGTGGCACCGATGCCACGGAGCATCATACGGCGGTCGAGAAGCCAGCGATTGCTTGAGATATTGGACATTTGAGTGGTGGGTTTTAGCGGGTTTTTGAGCGATTTTGAAAAGGCGCGGAGCGGATGATCGCGTGGATTAAAGGTCGGATTTGCAGTTGGTTTGCGCGGAGTTCATCGACCAGTTCAGAGATGACAGGTTCGTCGTAATATTCTAGGGGGCGGCCGAGCGAGTATCCGAGCATTTTGCGGACGAGATTTCTGAGGAAAAGTTCATCGGCCGAGAGCAGGAGAGCCTTCAGTTCGGCTGGGGATGAGAATGAGATGTCGCCGGGGAGGACGGCGAGCGAGTCCACGGGTTTGCCGTTTGCGTCGGTGTCGCGCCAGCGGCCGATGGCGTCGAAGTTTTCGAGGCCGAAGCCGAGCGGGTCAATTTTCTCGTGGCATCCGGCGCAGGACGGTTTTTGGCGGTGGAGCTCGAGTTGCTCGCGGAAAGAGAGGCCGGCGGCGGATTGGTCATCGGCTGGGAGCTCGCCTGCATCGGGAGGAGGGGGAGGTGGCGGAGTCCCGAGGAGCGTGTCGAGGATCCATTTTCCGCGTTTCACCGGGCTGGTGCGGAGAGGGACAGAGGTGCTTGTGAGGATGGATGCATGGCCGATGATGCCACCGCGGTTGGGGTCCTTGAGTTGGATTTTCTGGAGTTGTGAGCCTTGGACGGCGGGGAAATTGTAGTGTTTGGCGAGCTCGGCGTTGACGAAGGTGTAGTCCGATTGGATGAGGTCAGTCACGGGCCGGTTGTCGCGGATGATGTGGTTAAAAAACGCGACCGACTCCAGATACATGGCGGAGCGGAGTGTGGGGGTGAAGGTGGGAAAGCGGGTGGCGTCTGGTTCCGCGACTTCCCGGAGTTCCTCGAAGCCAAGCCATTGGCCGGCAAAGTGGCGAGAAATCGCCTCCGAGCGAGGGTCGGCGAGGAGGCGGTCCACCTCTGCGGCGAGGATCGCGGGAGTGGAGAGTTTCCCTTCGTCGGCGAGTTTGAAGAGTCGGCGGTCAGGCATCGAGGACCAGAGGAAATAGGAAAGGCGAGTCGCCAGTTCGAATTCCGAGATGCGCCACTCGGATTGGCCGGGCACGTCATTTTCGATGCGGAAGAGGAAGGCTGGGTGGAGCAGGAGAGCTTGGAGGGGTGCGCGGATGGAGTTCTCGTAGGATTTTCCGGCGGCTAGATTCGAGTCGAAGAGTTTCAGCATCGCGGCCAGATCCGAATCCGTGACGCGGCGGCGGAACGCGAGCGATGCGTGGTAATTGAGCGTGTTCCGCGCAGCGGCGTTGGGGGTGAGTGACTTGCCGGGTTTGCTGACGAGTGCGCGGTTGAGCGTGGCGGGTGTTGCGTAGATGGACTCGATGACTTTGCGGGATGCCTCGAAGTATTTCTCCATCAGGATGGGAGGGATGAACAGAGAATCGCCGACGTTGTCGAAACCCTCCCCCCCGGCGCCGTCGGCAGGAAATTCCCGGCCTGCTTGGAAATTCACGCCGAAAAGGTCGCGGATCGTGTAATTGTATTCGTTGCGGTTCAGGCGGCGGATGGTGGTTCGGCCTGGGTTGCGCGGGAAATCGCCGGATTTGAGTTTCCGGAGGACCGCTTGGATTTCGTGGACGAGTTGGCTGCGTTCTGCGGGAGTGGGCAGGACATCCACATCATCTTCAGGCGGCATATCGCCGGATTCCACTTGATGGGCGATATTTTCGAGGAAGCGGTGATGGCTGAGCGCCGAGTCGGTATCGGTGAGATGGTGGACCTCCACGCCGCCTTTTTGGCGATCTTGGTCGTGGCATTCGTAGCAGAACTTTTGCAGCAGCGGCGATGCATTGCGGCGGAAGTCATCGGCGGCGGCGAGCGAGGCGCAGGCCAAGAACGCGGCGGAAATGGAGCGGAATAAGAGCACGGAAACTTGGGTTAAGCACGAAACGTCCTGAGCGTGCGGGATCTTTCTGGCAATGCAAAAAGCGGGAACGGAGCCTTGGACGCCCGTTCCCGCTGAGAGAGGATTTCAGATCCTGGTTTGGTGTTTAGGCGGAAGCGAGACTTGCGATGTCCCAAGGTGCTTGGCCGAGTTCGGCGGCGATTTCGTTGAATTCAGCGACTTCAGCGGCGGTGAACAGGATGCCACCAGCGGCGTCTGAGCGAGTGCGGAAGCCCGCCTCGATTTGGCCGGGCAGCATTGAGTTCTCGTTGCCGTGGCCGAGGATGTCGTCGATGACCGCCTTGAGGTTTTCAATTTGGTTGCGGCCATGCGCGAAATTGCCGCCTGAGAGCGCGTCTGGGTGGATGACTTGGAAGTAGAAAACCGGGGTATTTTTCTCGCCTGGGCTTGTGAGTTGGCGGCCGCGGATGGTGGGGAGTGATCCGCCGATCAGGCCGCCCATGATTTCGTTGAGGAGTGACATTCCGTAGCCCTTGTGACCGCCGAAAGGGAGCAGTGCGGCAACCTCGTTGGGGTCATTGGTGGCTTGGCCGTTGGCATCCACTGCGGCACCGGGAGGGAGCATTTTGCCCTCGCGTTTAAGAGCTTGGACGCGGCCCATGGCAACCGTCGAGGTGGCCCAG
>JBILPN010000276.1:0-5460 GCA_044373865.1 Luteolibacter sp.
ACGACGTTCTTGCAGGCGGCAGGGTAGAATGCGGTGTTGTTGCCATTGTTGCCTGCGGCGGCGATGATCACGCTTTTCTTATTCCAAGCGTAGTTTACCGCATCTTGGAGGGTGCGAGACGAAGAGGTGCCGCCGAGGCTGAGATTGATGATTCGAGCGCCGCAGTCGGCGGACCAAGTGATGCCATTGGCGATGCCGGAGTAGGTTCCGCTGCCATCCGCGCCGAGGACTTTGACTGGGAGGATGGGGTTTGCCCAAGCGACAGCGGCCATGCCGATGCCGTTGTTGGAAGCGGCCGAGCAGAGGCCAGCGACGGCGGTGCCGTGGCCGTTATCGTCGGTGGCGTCGCTGTCATTGTTGATGAAATCGTAGCCTTGGAGGACCTTGCCGGAGAGGTCGGGGTGAGAGGCGCGGACACCCGTATCGATGATGGCGACGATGCCGGTGGAGTTGCCAGTGGAGGAGTCCCATGCTTGAGGGGCTTGGATTTTCGTGAGATACCATTGGTTTCCGCCGGTGAAATACGGGTCATTTGCGGTTCCGATGGCAGTGGCGATGAAGTCAGGTTCCGCGTATTCCACGTCTTGGTTGCGTTGGAGTGCGAGCAAGAGTTTTTCAGAAGCTTGCTGAGGGACGCGGATGATGCGGACGTCGAGCGCGGGGATGCTGTCGTGTTGGCGCGCGCCGAGAGAGGAAAGGAGGGCGTCGAGAGCGGATTCAGAGAGAGAAGGCTTGGGTTTAACGAGGATTTGGACCTCTCTTTTGGGAGCGGCTTGGGCGTTTAGGCCGGGGGTCAAGGAGCCGATGCAGGCAGCGATGATCGCGGCGGCAGGAATGAGGTGGGTTGCTGGCTTCATGGTTTTTGAGTTGTTTGGGGTTTTTTATCAGAATTTCTGATGAAAATCATCATGGCAGTTGACGCAAAGACTTGAGCGTTCGTCACAATTTTTTTTGATCCATGGTGCGGGGTGCGCGGGAAGTGATTTAAGCAAGGAATACCATTGCAGCGGCGTGAAGTGAGATCTTTACTCGCTTGAGCATGGAAACCAAAAGCAAAGAAGGCGTGCAAGGTGCAGGAAGGACTTTGATTCTGCTGGGGGTTTTGGTCTTGGTGGTTGCAGGTTTGAAGGCGGGTCAGGCATTTTTCTTGCCGGTTCTTTTGGCGTTCTTCGTGGCGACTGTCAGTTTTCCGATCACGCAGGCCTTGACGAAGCGGCGGGTTCCCAAGGCCTTGGCGGTGCTTGCGACCGTGATGTTCGATTTTTCATTTATTGCGGCGATTGGTGTGTTGGGAGTGACCTTGGTGGGAGATTTGCAGCAGAAGTGGGATCAGCGTTACGCTGGGCAGGTCTCGCAGCAAGTTCGCGAGAGTTCCGAGTCGTTGGCCGTGAAGCTTGAGCAATGGGGAGTTGAGGATGCCAAGGACAAGATCCAAGTGGCGATGGAGAACAACTTGGCGAATTTGCAGAACATTCGTTTCGAGCGAATTTGGGATTTCAGTGCGGGTTTGCTAGGTCATGTTGTGGGATTTTTTGGGACGGTTTTGGTGATTTTGATTTTGACGATTTTCATGTTATCCGAGGCTCGGATGTTCGGTCGTCGTTTGGAGGCGATCAGCCATGCGCGCGGGCCGAATCTTGAGCGGATCTTGAGTGCGACGCATGACATTCAGCGTTATTTGGCGATCAAGACGGGAGTGAGTTTGCTGACGGGTTTTTTAGCGGGCGTTCTGTGTTGGGCGGCAGGATTGGATTTTTACGTCTTGTGGGGGATCTTGGCCTTCGCATTGAATTACATCCCGGTGGTTGGTTCCTTGGTTGCGGGAGGGCCACCCGTGGTTTTGGCCTTGTTGGTTGCGGGGATTCCGAATGCCTTGGTGGTGGCAGGGGGCTACTTGTTGATTAACAATTTCCTTGGGAATTTCATTGAGCCGATGTTGGTGGGGCGTCGTTTTGGGATCTCCACCTTGGTGGTTGTGACATCGGTTTTATTTTGGGGTTGGGTGTGGGGCCCCTTGGGGATGTTGTTGGCGGTGCCCTTGACGATGATGCTGAAGGTCGTCTTGGAAGGCAGTGAGGAATTTCGCTGGATTGGGATCGCCATTTCTGCGGACCAAGTCGTGGGCTTGGGTGGCGAGGTGGCTGGGGTAAAAGTTGAGCTTGATCCGCGCGCCACGGAGTTGCTTGGGGCCAAGGAATCCGGTTCCTGAAAGAGTTGCGGCGGATTGCTAGCGGTGAGAGCCCGGTGGGCAGACGCAAAGATGCCGGAGCAAGTGGGGACTCACTCCGGCATTTTCAAATTGGCGCTTGGTGCGCTACGAATTATTTATGAAGGATTTTTGGGACCTTCGGTGCCCGCAGGCGGTGCGGTTCAGGCAAGTCCGAGCCCAGCAGTGGGCGGCAGTAATTCATGAAGGCCTCCGTCACCCCATTGCCTGCTTCATTGATGAAGTTGTCGGGCATGTGGCGTGTTTTTCCTGCGACTTTTTCGATGGGGACCAAGTCGTAATCCACGCTGTAGTTCAGGACTGGGCGGCGAATGACCACCGAGCCATCGACATTGTCCCACATGGCAAATTGGACGGCTTTTTCGCCGACTTCGCGTGCCTCGCGAGCGTCGCGGTCCGATTGGATGCCCATGAATGAGCGTTGCAGGTAGCCGAAGGTGTCTGAACGCACACGCTTGATGCCGAGGCCCTTGCGGATTTCATTGGAGAGCAGATCGCCAAGTGCGCCGGTACCGGAAAGTTGGATGTTCCCGTGTGAGTCCCGCTCCTCGGTGCCGAGGAGTTTGGTGATCATGGCGGTGCCATCTGGGTCCGAGATTCCTTCTGAAACTGCGATGGTGCAGAGGCCGTGCTTTTGGTAAACGCGGTCCACGTCAGCAAGGAAGTTTTCCATGATGAAATGGCGTTCCGGCACGTAAACCAAGTGCGGGCCGTCATCGATGTATTTTTGTGCGAGCGATGACGAAGCCGTGAGGAATCCAGCGTGGCGGCCCATCACCACGCCGATGTAAACGCCTTGGAGGGCGCGGTTGTCGAGATTCACACCAGAGAAAGCCTGAGCGACGAAGCGGGCGGCGGAGCCGAAGCCTGGGCAGTGGTCATTTTCCTCCAAGTCATTGTCGATGGTTTTGGGGATGTGGATGGCGCGCAGTTCGTAGTTTGCAGCTTGTGCTTGCTCGTTGACGATGCGGACCGTGTCAGAAGAGTCATTTCCGCCGACGTAGAAGAAATAGCGGATGTCATGGGCTTGCATGACTTTGAACATGCGTTGGCAGTATTCCTCATCCGGTTTATCGCGTGTGGAGAGCAGGCCGGAAGAGGGAGTTCCGGCGACTTGTTCGAGATTGTGTGTGGTTTCCCGGGTGAGATCGACGAAGTTTTCGTCAATGATACCTCGGACGCCGTGGACGGCTCCGTAGATGGAGGTCACTTGGCTGAATTTACGGGCTTCGAGGGCGACGCCGACGATGCTTTGGTTGATGACGGGAGTTGGACCCCCGCCCTGCGCGACAAGAACTTTACCTTCTAAACGACTCATGGGGCGCAGATATTCAGGGGGTGGCGGCGGAGAAGCAAGCCTCGAAGCATGGGTTTTTGCTGGAAAATGGCTTGCATGGTCGGTCGCTGCGGCGGGGAATGGAAGGGTGAATGGGACGGATACGAGAGCAGAGGCGCGGCGACTCATCGCAGGCT
Organism: Luteolibacter sp.; assembly: GCA_044373865.1. Taxonomy (GTDB): domain Bacteria; phylum Verrucomicrobiota; class Verrucomicrobiia; order Verrucomicrobiales; family Akkermansiaceae; genus Luteolibacter. The sequence continues at coordinate 3,701 of JBILPN010000276.1, forward strand.
ACCATCGGAAAGCGTTGCGGTCGGTGGCCAAGGTGTTGGCATGCGCGGGAGTGGCCTTGGCGGTGGTGCTGGTTCCGGAGTCGTGGGGTTGGTATGCAGATCTGACTGCGGCGGGTCAGGTGAGTTTGGGAATATTAGTGTTTGCCACCTTGCTGTGGGTTTCCGAGGCGATGGCGGCTTTTTCAGTGGCCTTGATGGTGGTGGGCTTGGAGATTGCATTTTTGGGGACTCCGGGTGGGGTTTATGCGGCGGAGGGGGATGTTGAGGCATGGCGGAGATTTGTGGATCCGTGGTCATCGCCGTTGATATGGTTATTCTTGGGGGGCTTCGTTTTGGCGCGGGGTTGTGCGAAAACGGGCTTGGACCGGCAGATGGCGACCGCCTTGTTGGCGGGAGTGGGTCCGCGGCCGGCGCGCTTGCTGGCGATGGTGATGGGAGGGACCTTTGTTTTAAGCATGTTCATGTCGAACACAGCCACGGCGGCGATGATGATGGCAGTGCTGGGTCCACTTTCGGTGGGTGCCTTGCCGGAGGACCGCAAGCCGCGAGGAATTTTCCTTGGAATCGCCGTTGCCGCCAACCTTGGGGGGATGGGAACGATCATTGGTTCCCCGCCGAATGCGATTGCTGCCGGGCAGTTGACGATTGCGCACAGGCCGGATTTCTTGGGATGGATGATGTTGGGATTGCCGCCGGCCTTGGTTTTGTTGGGAGTGGCATTTTTGTGGATTCGCCTCAGGTATTTCAGGGACGGAGGGGCAGGCGGCGTCCCTGTGTTGCCGGTGGAGGTCGCGCGACAGGTGAGTTCCCGTGAGCGGGTTCATCGTGGGGTGGTGATGGTGGTTTTTGCGGTGACCGTCGTGATGTGGATGACCGAGTCCTTGCATGGGATTCCCTCGCCGGTGATTTCCTTCATTCCGATTATTTTGTTGGCGGTGACAGGGGTTTTGGAGACCGACGACATGCGTTCCTTGCCGTGGGACGTGTTGCTCTTGCTATTCGGCGGCATGTCCTTGGGGATTGCGGTGCGGGATACAGGCTTGGCGGATTGGATGGCAGGCTTGATGCCGGGCAGTTGGGGAGCGATCGCGTTGGTTTTTGCGTGTGCTTTGATGGCGGTTTTACTCTCCAACTTGATGAGCAACACCGCAACGGCGAGCATTTTAGTGCCGGTTTCGATTGGTTTGGTGCCCGTGGCATCGAGTGCGCCAATGGCAGTTGCTTTGGCGCTGTGCTGCTCGCTGGCCATGTGTTTGCCAATTTCCACCCCGCCGAATGCGGTTGCATTTGCCAGTGGTCGGGTGAAAACCAAAGATCTTCTCGGAGTCGGGGTTTTGTTAGCTGTTGTTGGTCCGATGCTTGTGATTCCATGGGTTTTGTGGGTTTCCAAATGATTTAAACTTCGTGAATGGTAACCCGACATGCCCTTGGCTACCGACCGTGGAAATTCCTTTGGGGCCGGAGGTCACGCGGCGGCATGGGAAGGAGCGTGGCGCGGCGTTCTATCAGGATGCATTGCGCTATGCCCAATCCATGTGGCGGCATGGCAAGCCAGCGCAGGCCTTGTTGCAGATGAACAAGGCGTGGATGTCCGAGTTGACGGAATTTGCGGTGTTGGAGGAATTTCCGCCGCCGTATGAGGCGATGAGGTGGGTGATTGAGCGTGCGGCGGATGGGAGTTCCGGGTATTTGGGGAATCCGGTGCGGCACTTTCAGCATTTGGCAAGCCGGATGTCCGGGCCGCGAGCTGAGCTGCGTGC
>JBILPN010000277.1:0-5457 GCA_044373865.1 Luteolibacter sp.
TCCCGTTGGGCCGGTGTGTCGAAGAGGTAGAGCGCGTAGCCGCCGTGCCCGCCACCCGAGTATTTTCGGCTGATGGAGCCTGCGATGTCGGGTAGAGGGTCCATGCCTTCGGCGAGTTGCGTCGCGTAGTAGAGATCGACCCCTTCGGCGAGGAGTTGGAAACTCGAGCTCAAGACGCCATCGCGGGCGATTCGCGCGCTTTGTGCGATGCGGTCGTAGTCGCGGGAGAAATTGGCGGCACCAGGTGTATCATGTTGAGTGCCAGTCCAGTAGATTGCCATGCGGCCGCGGAGGAGGTCGCCATTGTGTTTGAAATCGAGGACCGGTTGGGGTCCTGAGCGCCAGACGCAAAGTCCAGTTTCCCGGATGACGGCCGGGTCTTGCCAGCCGACGCCGAGATCGATTTCCGACTCCACGCCATCGCGGCCATTGAGGAGAGCCCAAGCGCCGCTGCCGCCGAGGCCAGCTTGCTTTTCGTAAGGCCACTCACGGAGCGAGACGAGTGGGGAGATGGCGCAATTGACGATGTAGTCGCCGGGGCGTGCGAAGCGCGGGACATCCAGCCAGCCGCCGGCCAAGTCCACCCGGAGCGGGGCTTCGGTGGGCGCTTGGACCCAGCGGACGATCGAGCTGGTGGAGACGGGTGCGAAGCGCGGCGGGGTTTTGGGCAGCAGCGTGTATTTTGCACCGACGTCTGCGCAGAGTTGGCGTTTGATGTCGCCGTATTTGTCATCCTCCGTGACGATGAGAAAGTCCGGGCGGATGCGGAGGAAGTCTTCTTCGAAATCCAGTCCTTCCTTGTGGCCTTGGGTGACGATGACCTCGTCCACCATGCGAAGGGCTTGGAGCAAGGCGCGCTTGTGGTCGTCAGGGATCGAGGGTTTCCGGCGTTTGTGATGCCAAAGGACTTCAGCCGAGGCAAAGGACACGATGAGGTAGTCGCCAAGAGCGCGCGCTTCTTCGAAAAACTGGAGATGCCCGGCGTGGAGGATGTCATAGCATCCGGAAACGAAGACTTTTTTCATAAAACTGGAGAGGAGGAGAAAACGAGAGTGGCGCGGCGTAAAGCAGTGGAACGGCGGCGTGTGGAGGCGGGAGCCGGGCCACACGCCGCAGATGGGGATCCTTGCAGCGCTTGATTGAGCGGCTTATTCCTTTGAGACGGAAACGTGGTGGCCGTGAGCCTTGAGCAGGGAGTGGCAGCGGGCGGCTTCCAGATCGGAGGCGACCATTTCGGCGCACATTTCCTCGACGGTGATTTCAGGCACCCAGCCGAGTTTTTCTTTGGCTTTGCTTGGGTCGCCGAGCAGGGTTTCCACCTCCGCAGGGCGGAAATACCGTGGGTCCACGCGGACGATCACGTCACCGACCTTGGCGGCTGGGGCTTTTTCAGAGTCAACCGAGGAGATCGTGGCGATTTCCTGTTCGCCGGAACCGGAGAATTCCAGCTCGATGCCTGCTTCCTTGGCGGAGAGGCGGACGAACTCACGGACTGAAATTTGCTTGCCGGTGGCGATGACGAAGTCGTCTGGAGTTTCCTGCTGGAGCATCATCCACTGCATGCGGACGTAGTCCTTGGCGTGTCCCCAGTCGCGGAGGGAATCCATGTTGCCGAGGAAGAGGCAGGACTCAAGGCCTTGGGCGATGTTGGCGACGGCGCGAGTGATTTTGCGGGTGACGAAGGTCTCGCCGCGGCGGGGTGACTCGTGGTTGAAGAGGATGCCATTGCAGGCATACATGCCGTAGGCCTCACGGTAGTTCACGGTGATCCAGTAGGCATACATCTTCGCCACGGCGTAGGGAGAGCGCGGGTGGAATGGCGTGGTTTCCTTTTGCGGAATTTCTTGGACGAGGCCGTAAAGCTCGGAGGTGGAGGCTTGGTAAAAGCGAGTTTTCTTCTCAAGTCCTAGGAAACGAATGGCTTCCAACAGGCGAAGTGTGCCGATGGCATCCACATCTGCGGTGTATTCCGGGGCCTCGAAGGAGACGGCGACGTGGGATTGTGCGCCAAGGTTGTAAACTTCGTCTGGCTGGACCTCGCTGATGATGCGCGTCAGGTTCGATGAGTCGGTGAGGTCGCCGTAGTGGAGGCGGAAACGCGAATTTTCAAGGTGGGGATCTTCGTAAATGTGATCGACCCGCTGGGTGTTGAAGAGGGAGGCGCGGCGTTTGATGCCGTGGACCTCATAGCCTTTTTCGAGGAGAAATTCAGCGAGGTAGGATCCGTCTTGGCCGGTGATTCCAGTGATGAGAGCGCGTTTCATGGTGGTTTTGGGTTATCTGGGGGTGTGTTTGGTGTGGTTTCTCGTTTGAGGGGAGAGATTTAGAGTCTGGCTTGGCCAGTGGCAAGGGTGGCGAGGAAGTCTTGATAAGCAGCTGCTAAGCCGTCTTTGAAGCCAACGACCGGTTGCCATCCGGTGGCGCGGATTTTCGAGATGTCCAAAAGCTTGCGCGGCGTGCCGTCGGGCTTGGTGGGGTCGGTGAGGATTTCTCCGGTGAAGCCGATGGTCTCCGCGACGAGCGATGCCAGCTCGAAGATCGTCACATCATCGCCGACGCCGACATTGACCCAGTCCGGGGGGGAATCCAAGGACAGCAGGTGGAAGCAAGCGCTTGCGAGGTCGTGGACGTGGAGGAATTCCCGGCGCGGGGTGCCGGTGCCCCAGATGGTGACGCTGGCGTCGCCGCGTTCTTTCGCCTCGTGGAAGCGGCGGATGAGAGCGGGGATGACATGGGAATTTTCCGGGTGATAGTTGTCGCCCGGGCCGTAGAGATTGGTGGGCATCGCGCTGTGGTAGAGGATGCCGTGTTGGGCGCGGTAGTGTTGGCAGAGCTTGAGGCCGGCGATTTTTGCGATGGCGTAGGCCTCGTTGGTGACTTCAAGAGGGCTGGTGAGCAGGCATTCTTCCGGCATGGGCTGCGGAGCCATTTTCGGGTAAATGCATGAGGAGCCGAGGAAGAGGACGCGCGGCACGTCGGCACGGCGGCTGCCTTCCACGAGGTTTGAGGCGATGGCGAGATTCTCGTAAATGAAGTCTGCCGGGTAGGTCGAGTTTGCGTGGATGCCACCGACCTTGGCGGCGGCGATGATGACGATATCCGGCCGATTTGCCGCGAGGTACGCAAAGACGGCGGCTTGGTCGCAGAGGTCGAGTTGCGAGCGAGTGGCCGTGAGGATTTCAAAGCCACCGAGTTGTTCTGCTTCGCGGACGAGTGCCGCGCCGACCATGCCGCGGTGACCCGCGATGAATAGTTTTTTCATAAATTGGATCCGTATTTTGAGAGAAGTTTTTCCGCCTCAGCAATCGCCATGCCCGTCACTTGGTCCATGTTGTAATAGCGGTAGGTGGCTAGGCGGCCGATGAAGCTGGTGGAGGGTTCCGCAGCGGCGCGGAGGGAGTAGCGTTGGAAGGCGGCGCGCGCTTCAGGTGCGGGGATTGGATAAAACGGTTCGTCCCCGGGTGTCCAATCTTTTGGGAACTCGCGGACGATCGTGGTGGCGTCGATCTGCTGGCCGGTCGCGTGCTTGATCTCGACGATGCGCGTGAACGGGATTTCCGCGCTGGGGTAGTTCACTTGCATGGCCGGTTGCCAGAATCCGGGCTTGCCAGCGATGGTCTCACGGCAGCGGAGTTGCTCGGCCGTGAATGATTCTGCCTCGAAGCGGAGGGAGCGGTAGGGCAGGGGACCGAAGCGGTGTGCGTAGAATTCGTCGATGGCACCGGTGAAGATCAGGTGCTTGTGGCTCCAGCGCGCGCGCGCCTCTTGGAACTCGATGCCGAGGTGGACTTCGACGCCGGGGGAGGCGGCCAGGAGATTTTCAAACAAGGCGGTGTAGCCATGTTTTGGCAGGGCTTGGAAGGATTCCGCGAGGTAGCGGTCGTCGCGGTTGGTCCGGATAGGGATGCGGCCGCAGACGGAGGCGTCGAGTTCCCGCGGGTGGCGCTTCCATTGCTTGAGCGTGTAGCCCTCGAAAAACAGTTCGTAGAGCTCCCGGCCGACTTGTGAGGTGATTTGTTCCTCAGAGTTTTGGGGTTCGGCAATGGGGCAGCGGTGGCGCTCCAGCCATTCCGTGAACTCCGCGCTGCTTGCGGCGCGACCGATGAATTCCTCGAAGGTGTTCAGATTGATCGGGAAGCTCCAGTAGCGGCCGCGCGCGTGGCTTTTGATGGTGTAACTGACTGAGTGCCAATCGGTGAAACGTGACAGGTAATCGACGATCCGAGATGAGTTGGAGCGGAAATAATGGGGGCCGTAATGGTGGACGAGGACGCCCGCCTCGTTGATTCCATCGTGCGCGTTGCCGCCGAGATGCTTGCGGCGGTCCACGACCACGCATTTCCAGCCGGCGGCGGCGAGACGCTCGGCGACGACCAAGCCGGAGAAGCCAGCGCCGATGATTAGAAAATCGGTGGATTGGTCGGCCTGCAAGGCGAGAGAGGGTTGGTGTGAAACCGTGCAGCCACGTCACGGCTCAAGCTCGGCAGTGGCCGGGCGGATGAGAGGGTGAGTGGATGTTTCGGCATGGCGTGCGGCGGGGAGAATGGTCCGGTTATAGCGTGGGGCGGCGCGGCAGGAGGATTGAAAAAAGGTCGATGTCCACTGCTTGCGAGTTGCCGAGGAGTTCCAAGAGGATTTTCACGCGGTCGCTCCCATTGGGGACGGAGAGAACCGTGCCTTGCATGCCTTGGAGCGGGCCGTGTGCCACCTCCACCTCATCGCCAACTTCGACGTTGGGACTGATGGTGATGAGAGCTTCCTCGGCTTCCTCCGCTCCCCGGTGCTCTTTGACTTCGCGTTTCATGGCGTCAACAAAGGATTCTGGGACGGGCGGGATTTTGGATCCGAAGCGCACGAGGCCCCGGACACCATGGCAAAAAGTGACCATGCGCTCCATCTCAGCGATGTTGAACTTTGCGAGAACGTAGCCGGGAAACATTGGCTCCACCCACCAGATTTTGCCACGGCGCGTGGCCTTGCGGTAGCGGATGCGTGGGCAGAAAACCTCGATATTTTCGAGCTCGCGCAGGTGGCCAGCGGCGATGTGTTCGCGCTTCGTCTGGCAACGCACGCAGAACCACTCGGGGGCATCAGGAAGGGGAGAAGTCATTGGCCGAGAAGTCGTTGGAGAATGGGGAGCACGCGGCCACCGCTGGTCATCCAGCTTTCCAAGCGTTCCAAGCGCTCGCTGAGAAATTTCCTGCGCAGTGGGTCGTCTAGGGCTTCAGCGGTGTCGGTGAGGAGGTTGATTTTGGTTTTCCCGCTGTCCAAGTGTGGGCGGATTTGCTCGCGGATGAAGCCGCCGACGAGGCGCTTCAGTTCGACAGCGGGCTCGTAATAGGTGCGGCGGTCCGCGCTGCCATCGACCTCGCGGACGGCTCCCAGGCTTTTGAGCATGCGGATCCCTTGGCTGGCCGAGCCTTTGCTCATTTTTAGGCGTTGCACGAAATCATCGAG
>JBILPN010000278.1:0-5421 GCA_044373865.1 Luteolibacter sp.
GGCAGCGGCGAGGTTGGTGGCGTGGGAAATTTTCTGCGCAATCGCAGTCGAGCGAATCAAGATCTCGTCCGCGCGGGACTCGTGCGTGGCCGGGGTGTTGATGATGAAATGGATTTCTCCGTTTTTCATCATGTCGATGACGTTCGGCCGGGCCTGCTCGGCAACTTTGTAAACCCGGTGGCACGGGATATTCTCCGCCGTCAAACACGCGAGCGTTCCGCCGGTTGAGTAAATTTGGAAACCAAGCGCAACCAAATCGCGGGCGACGGCAACAGCCCGCGTTTTGTCGCGGTCCGAGACGGAAAGAAAGACATTGCCAGAGGTCGGAAGTGGGTTGAACGCGCTGATCTGCGACTTGGCGTAGGCCATCCCCCAATCGGCATCGATGCCCATGACCTCACCAGTGGACTTCATTTCCGGGCCGAGCACGATGTCGATGCCAGGGAAGCGGTTCCATGGGAAGACCGCTTCCTTCACCGAGAAATGCGTCGGAATGATGGTCTGAGTGTAGCCCATGTCAGCGAGTTTCTCCCCAACCATCACCTTGGCGGCGAGCTTGGCCAGCGAAACTCCGGTGGCTTTGCTCACAAACGGCACGGTGCGCGAGGCGCGCGGGTTGACCTCAATAACGTAAAGTTGCTCGTCCTTGACGGCGAACTGGATGTTCATCAGTCCCTTGACTTTCAGCTCGCGGGCCAGATCGACCGCAGCACGGGTGATTTCCGCCTTGATCGCATCTGATAGCGAGAACGCTGGAATGACGCAGGCCGAGTCCCCGGAGTGGATGCCGGCCTGCTCGATGTGCTCCATGATGGCTCCGACGACCGAAGTTTCCCCATCAGAAATGCAGTCCACATCCACCTCGGTGGCGTTGTCCAGGAAGCGATCCACGAGGACCGGGCGCTCGGGCGAGGCGATCACCGCCTCGCGCATGTAGCGGGAAAGCTCGGTGTCGTTGTAAACAATCATCATGCCGCGGCCGCCGAGAACGAAGGACGGGCGAACGAGCACCGGGTAGCTGATGCGGTTGGCGATGACGATGGCTTCTTCCTCGTTGGTCGCGGTGCCGGCTTCGGCTTGTTTGAGACCGAGCTTGTCGAGAAGCGCGGAGAAAAATTTCCGGTCCTCGGCTTGTTCGATGGACTTCGGCGAGGTGCCGATGATCGGGACGCCGTGGCGCTCGAGGTCGGCAGCGAGGTTGAGCGGAGTTTGGCCGCCGAACTGGACGATGACGCCGAAGGGCTGCTCTTGGTCGCAAATGTTCAGGACGTCCTCGAGCGTGAGTGGCTCGAAGAAGAGTTTGTCCGAGGTGTCGTAATCGGTGGAGACGGTCTCAGGGTTTGAGTTGACCATGATGGTCTCGTATCCCAACTCCTTGAGCGCGAAGGCGGCGTGGACGCAGCAGTAGTCGAACTCAATGCCTTGGCCGATGCGGTTCGGTCCCCCGCCGAGGATGATGATTTTCTTTTTGTCTGATTGCCGGGCTTCGTTTTCGTCGCCGTAGGTCGAGTAGAAATAAGGGGTGTAGGCCTCAAATTCCGCAGCGCAGGTATCGACGAGGCGGTAAGTCGGGATGATGCCTTGCGCTTTGCGCTCGGCGCGGACCGTGTCCTCGTGCGTGCCTTTGGCCTTGGCGATCTGGCGGTCAGAGAAACCGAGTTTTTTCGCCCGCTTGAGGTCAAGGCTGGCGAGCTCCATGCCCTCGTCAGCGATTTGCTTGAGGTGGCCGAGGAACCATGGGTCGATCTGAGTGGCGTCGAAAACCTCCTCGATCGTCCAGCCGTTGGTGAAGGCGGTTTGCAGCCAGAAAATGCGCTCGGCATTTGGAATCTGGAGCTTGCGAGTGATTTCGTCCTTCGTCGGGTTTTGCGGGTCCTTGCTGTCGAAGCCGAAGCCCCAACGGCCAGTTTCCAAGGAGCGCAGGCACTTTTGCATGGACTCTTTGAAGGTGCGGCCGATCGACATCGCCTCGCCGACGGATTTCATCGAAGTGGTGAGGACCGGGTTCGCGGTGGGGAATTTCTCGAAGGTGAAACGCGGGATTTTCGTCACCACGTAGTCGATGGTCGGCTCGAAGGAGGCCGGGGTTTCGCGGGTGATGTCGTTGGGCAGCTCATCGAGCGTGTAGCCGACGGCGAGCTTGGCGGCGATTTTCGCGATTGGGAATCCGGTGGCTTTCGAGGCGAGCGCGGACGAGCGAGAAACGCGTGGGTTCATCTCGATGACGATCATCCGGCCGGTTTGCGGGCAGGTGGCGAACTGGATGTTCGAGCCGCCAGTCTCCACGCCGATCTCGCGAATGACGGCGAAGGAGGCGTCGCGCATGATCTGATATTCGCGGTCGGTGAGCGTCTGGATCGGCGCAACCGTGATGGAATCGCCGGTGTGGACGCCCATGGGGTCGAGGTTTTCGATCGAGCAAATGACCACGCAGTTGTCGGCGCAGTCACGCATGACTTCCATTTCAAACTCTTTCCAACCGAGGAGCGATTCGTCGATGAGAACTTCGGAAACCGGCGAGAGGTCGAGGCCGCGGGTGATGATTTCCTCGAATTCCTCGCGGTTGTAGGCGATCCCGCCGCCCTGGCCGCCGAGCGTGAAGGCGGGGCGGATGATCAGCGGGAAGGTTCCAATTTCCTCCGCGACTTTTTTTGCCTCCTCCATCGTGTGGGCGATTCCGGAGCGCGGCATGTCGAGGCCGATTTTGATCATCGCCTCTTTGAAAAGTTGGCGGTCCTCGCCCTTGTCGATCGCCTCGGCGTTGGCACCGATCATTTTGACACCGTGCTTCGCCAGCGTTCCGGACTTGAAGAGCGACATCGACGTATTGAGCGCCGTTTGCCCGCCAAGGGTGGGGAGGAGGGCGTCTGGCTTCTCGCGGATGATGATTTTCTCCACAACTTCCGGCGTAATCGGCTCGATGTAAGTGCGATGTGCAAATTCCGGGTCCGTCATGATCGTGGCCGGATTCGAGTTCACTAGGATCACCTCGTAGCCCTCTTCCTTGAGAGCCTTGCAGGCTTGGACGCCGGAATAGTCGAATTCACAGCCTTGTCCGATGACGATGGGGCCGGAGCCGATGACGAGAATTTTCCGGATCGAGGTGTCTTTAGGCATGATGGTAGAAAGTTACGTGAATGGTCGAAGTCGCCGGGGCGGGCAAATTTCGAGGTGTGTGGCAGGGATCGCCCGGCTTGTAAAGGGCGGGATTCGGCAAGTGCGGGGCTGGGCGGCGAAAATTCTTGGAATTCGCAGATTGACGGGCTGCGACAGCCAGAAATTATTTGATGAATCTTTGATACTGAGCGGGTAAGGGGCTGCCCGCGCCAAGCGATGTTTCAAACCAGCGGGCGATGGCGCGGGCTTGGGAAAGGCGGCTGAGGGCGGTGGCAGGCGCGTTTGCGGGGTGGTCGAGGGCGGCTTGCACGGTGGGATCGGCGGCGTAAATTGCGAGAATCCGCAAGGCCGCGCGTTTGACCACATCTTCGGAGGCCCCGGCTCCGGCGGTGAGGGCGGTGTTGTAGTGGATCAGTGCCTCGCTGGCGCGCTGCTGACCTTCAAGCGCAAGGCCATGACAGTAGGCGACTTGTGCGCGCGCATCGCTGGGCAAGCGGCTGGTCGCGCGCTCCTTGGCCAAAGTTTCCAGCCGTTGCCAACTGGCGCTGCGGACGGCGTCCCACAGGACGTAGAGCTCAAGTTGGAGCTGCTGTGACTCGCGAGTGAGCGGGGTCTTGGAAAATTTTTGCAACGCGAGCGCCAAGCCTTCCAAGTCGCCTAATTTCCGCAGGCATTCCATTTCATAGAATGCGGCGAGGGTGGATGGGTTGTCGTCCAGGCTGTTGAGTGGCTGATATTGGTCTTTGACGGCTTGAAATTTTGCCATCGCTTCGAGGTATTTCCGCCCTTCGTAGAGGTCGATCGCCTCGGCGTAGGCGGTGGGTTCGCAGACATAAACGGAGTTTGCACCTCCTAACACAAACTCTTGGGGGCCGCCGGGCTCGGTGGGGGTCTGGTAGCGGACGCTGGTTTTGGTGGCGGAGTGCAGTTGGATATTTTGCGGCGCGGCCCCCGGCTGAATCAGAAATCCATCCGCCGTCCATGGCCTGCTGTCGGCGCTGAGGGGGGGCACGGAAATTACGACCAGCGCGGAAACCACGGAATGGACAAGCCGCGCGAACGGGCGCGTTTGGCAGGAGTTTCGGATGATCGGCATCATGGTTTATTCGACTGGCGTGACCTGCTTGGCCGGGGCGGATTGGCTGCGGTATCGCTCCGCGAGTTGCTCGATCTCCACACGCTCGGGAATTTCCAGTCCGGCGGCGGCGGTGGCCTTGAGATATTCTCGGGCGAGCTCGTGCGCCATGTCCCGATCCGCCCGGGCTTCTGCTGCGGACGAACTGCGGTTTCTCTCCCAGACAAGCGGCATCCACCGGAGCATCGCCTGGCCGGACACGTCCAACTCATCGCGGTGGGAACTCCAGATTTTTTGGTAAATTCCGATCGCTTCGTCATGGAGATTTTGCGCCTGATAGCAAGCCGCTAACAGCAGTTTGACTTGGGGAATGAAGGTGGTAAATCCGCTGCCCGCACGCTCCAGATAGGTGCCGGCAAGGGCTGCGCCTTCAGCGAAATTCTGCTTGGAAACGGAAAGCTCAATCACTCGGAACAAGGCATACTCTTGCTGGTCCGGCTTAGTGGACTCTTGATAGACTTGTTTGAAATCACGGATGCCCTTGGCGAGCTCCTCGTCGCTGGTGGCGCGTGCATGGACATCGCCCCTGCCTAACATGGCGGAGAAGCGAGTTTCCGGCTCATTGCGGCGCAGCAGTTCGTCGTAGCAGGCCAGCGCTTCGCGCGGGATGGAGGTGTTGCAGCGGAGATGATCGCCAAGCCGCAGCAGCATGGAGCTCGGCAGCTCTGCGACTTGGAATTGGTTGATGAAGTCTTGAAACAAGGACTTTACGGCGGAGGCAGCGGATTTTCTGCGGGACTCTTCAGGGGCTTCCCTCGCGATTTTCTCGAAGGTGTTGATGACTTCCATGCGCAGGAGCGCCCGGCCGGGGGCTGCCGCTTCACTCGCCTCGGGAAAGCTCTCGAAATGCGCTTGGAGTTCTTCCGCTGAGTGTTTGTTCAGATAGGCGGCGGCGTAGGCGGCGACGAGCTCGGCCGCCTCGTGTGCGGATGGCTCGCGCAAGGTTTGCGCAATGAGCTCGCGCAGGCGTTCCAGCGCTTCTTCGCCGCGCCCGGCTTTTTCGTAGGCATGCATTTGCGCCAAGGCGACTTTTTTCTGATAGGTTAAATTTTTGCCAGCTTCTTTCCAATAGCGGTCGGCGTATGTCAGGACTTTGGCGCTGGGCTTGCCCGCAGCGTGGAGCTGCACCAAGGCGGCGAGTGCTTCTTCCGTGAGCAGGGGATCGGCTT
>JBILPN010000279.1:0-5404 GCA_044373865.1 Luteolibacter sp.
CACTCCGAGGACGGAGAGCGGGCGGTTTTTAAATTTTTCAACCAGCCCGGCAGTCATTTCGATCACCCGGTCCGAGCTGTCTCCTTGGCCGTTCCAAAACACGAGGATGATGACCTTGCCCTTGTGTGAAGCAAGCGACAGCGGGCGGCCTGCGGAATCCACGCCGATCAAGTCGGGCGCGACGCGGCCTTTGGTGAGGAAGCGGATGATGTAAAGCTCGTCCTCGGCAAATTTCGCGACGCTGCTGTCCTCAATGGGAGCGTCGGCGCTTTGAATGATCGCTTTCCGCAAGTAGGTGAGGCGCTTGGCCATGATTTCCGGGTCGTCACCGATGGATTTGAGCTGGATGGCGGCTCCGAGAGCGGCGATGCCTTGGATTTTTGGGTCCGGGTGCTTGGCTTGGATTTTTTCCAGCACGGCGAGCGAGTGCGGGTTCGGCACGGCGATGAGAGCAGCACAAATTGGGGAAATTTTTGGGCTGTCGAAGTGCTTGGACTCGACGGCCTCACGAATCGCTTTGTTTTCCTTCTCAAAAATTGGCAGCGGAATGCCATTTTCATTGGCGGCAAGCAGGCCAGGGGTGACGCGGAGAAACCAAGCGGCGGATTCCAGCGTCCAGTCCTCGTTGAGGGAGCTGCCGATGCTTTGCCAGATTTTGCGGGCGAAGGGAGTGGCATCCGGGCGCTTGCGCCATGCGTCGGCTTGGCGCTCCGGGCTGTCGGCACCGCGCATTTCCAGGGCCCACTGGTCCATGGCAAGTTCGTAGGTCTTCTGAATGCGCAGGGCTTCCGTGGGGGAGGCCGTGGCATGGCTGAAGAGCAACAAGGATGCGAGGGTGATGAGGCGGCGCGGGCGGTTCATGGCTGGGTTGGGAAATCAGTGGAAAAAACTCGGCGTCACGCAGGTGGCTGGCCGATGCAGTTGCGCGCAGTTTCACGCGCCCAGAGGTCCGCAGCAACCACCGATTCCAAGGTGGAGGATGGCTGGACGGCATGGGCGGCCATCACGGCGGTGACGCAGCGCCAAATGCCTGGAAATGAAAGGCTTCCTGCACGGAAGGCCGCCACCGCAACTTCGTTCGCGGCATTATAAACTGCGGGCATCGTGCCGCCGACCTGTCCGGCACTGCGGGCAAGGTCGATGGCCGGAAAATCCGCGCAGCGTGGAGCCTCGAACTCCAGCTTGGCCAGCGAGGAGAAATCCAATGGGCGCAGCCCGCCAGGAACCCGGCGCGGCCACGTGAGCGCATATTGAATCGGAAAACACATGTCTGTCCGACTCAGCTGGGCCAGCACCGAGCCGTCGGTGAACTCAACCATCGAGTGGATGATGCTTTGCGGATGCACAAGCACCTCGATCCGATCCATCCCGATGCCGAAGAGCCAACGCGCCTCGATCATTTCCAGCCCTTTGTTGAACAAGGTGGCTGAGTCAATCGTGATTTTCGGCCCCATTTGCCATGTCGGGTGGCGGAGGGCTTGGGCCAAGGTCACTGCCTCGATCTGATCCGCTGGCAGCTGGCGGAAGGGGCCGCCGGATGCCGTGAGAATCAATTTTGAAATCTCGGCCTCCCCCCCGCGGTGGCCGTCGAGACATTGGAAAATCGCGTTGTGCTCGCTATCGACCGGCAGCAAGTTCACCCCACGGCGCCGGGCGGCAGTGGTGATGACTTCGCCTGCCATCACGAGAATTTCTTTGGAGGCAATCGCCAGATCCTTGCCTGCTTCGATGGCCGCCAGCGCCGGGTGCAAACCGGCCGTGCCGACGATGGCGATGAGAACCACATCCGCCTCCGGCAGGGTCGCCAGCGCGTTGAGTCCCTCCGCGCCGAGGTGGATTTTTACGTCGGCGGGCAGCAAGGCACGGAGCGCGGCTTCTTGCTTGGCATCGTAGATGGCCACGTGCCGGACGCCCGTGGCGCGCGCTTGTGCGGCGAGTTTCGTGATGCTGCCGTGCGCGGCCAACGCGACGATTTCAATCTCATCTGGCAAGTCTTCCGCAACTTTGAGCGTCGATGTCCCGATGGATCCCGTGGATCCGAGGAGTGCAACGCGGCGTTTCCGAGGGGCGGCACTCATGCGGCGGGAATCAGAACCCATTGCACGTAAAAGTAGAGCGCCGGGGCGGTGAAACAAATGCTGTCGATCAGGTCGAGCGAACCTCCGATGCCCGGCAGCATGCGGCCAGAATCCTTCGCTTGGATGGCACGCTTGAAAACACTCTCAGCCAGATCACCGATCACCGCCAGAATCGCCAACAGGAATCCAAGGCACACCACGTGGCCCCAGTGATGGAAAATCGCGAGGTGCTCGGGAAAGACCAAGTAGAGCCCACAGCCAGCCAGTTGAGAGAAAATCAATGCCCCGCCGAAGCCTTCCCAAGTTTTTCCCGGGCTGACATGCGGGATCATTTTGTGACGTCCGATCATCGACCCGACGATGTAAGCGCCCATGTCGGTGAATTTCGTCACCGCAAGCAACCAGAGCAGCAGAAAGGCACCCGGTGCGCCGACGAGGCCCGGCGTTTCGTTCGCACCCGGAGGCGCAAAGGTCACGAGTGCCGTAAAATTGAATAAAAACGCAATGTAAACGAAGCCCAGCAAACTCACCGCCACCGCCAGCAGGGCCTCGATGCCGCGGATCGGGTAGCGGAGCTGAAGCGTGAATGGACCGGCCACGGCCAGGAACACGGCCACCCCGTCCAAGCCACTCGGGATCGGCTTGCCAAGAATGAGGTAGGTATAGAGGACCGCGCTGTAGGCCAGCGCCAAAATGATCCCGAAGCGGGGAAAACAAACCACCTTCGCCGCCCGGAGCATCCGAAAGTATTCGAGGGTGGCCACCATGGTGAGCAACCCGATGAGCGCCAACATCGCCCACGAGCGGCCACTGAGGAAAATGCCTGTCACCAGCCCCCACAGAAACAGGGTGCTTGCACTTCGTCTGGCAAAAACGAGTGCCTTGGATTGGACGGGTGGTGCCGGGGAATCAACCATGAACGCGCGAATCCAAGACGGCCACGGCGCTCGTGGCAACTCATTCCCGCAGGCGACGCGCAACCTTTTTGTCAAACCCCGGTTGGATGACTCAGAAGGGCAGTCAGAAGGCTCCCTGAAGTTTCTAAACGAAATCAACCAAAGACCATGAAAACCACAAAATTGATCGCACTCGGTGCCCTGCTTGGCACCTGCACCTTCGCCACAGCCCAAGATAAGCCAAAGCGCGAAGCCCGCCAAACCCGCGAAGTTCCGGCTCTGCTCTTGGAGAAGTTTGACAAGGACGGCGACGGCAAGCTCTCTCCTGACGAGCGCAAAGCCATGCAGGAGGAGCGCAAGGCCATGGCGGCAAAACGCCACGCGGAAATGCTCGCGAAGTTTGACAAGGATGGCGACGGCAAGCTCTCGGACGACGAACGCAGCGCCATGCGCGATGCCATGGAGACGCGCCGCAAGGAAATCCTTGAGAAATATGATGCCGACAAAAATGGCAAGTTAAGCCCTGAAGAAGTGAAGGCCGCACGCGATGCCGGCGAGGAAATGCCTGACTGGGCTGGCCGTGGCCCAAGCGGCAAGCGTGGCCCAGCTGGTCCTGGCGGTCCTGATGGAAAAGGCAAGCCACCAGGCCCTCCTGTCGAGTGAGTCAATCGCGCGGTTTTCGCGCATGATCTGGTAAAAAAGCCGTGGTTCGGAAATTTCGAACTGCGGCTTTTTCGCAATCAGAGACCGCCGCAATCGACGTTTTCTGATAGGTAGCCCACCAGAATCAAATTGTTCTTCCAGCTTTGCAGCAGGATTTGGGCGATTTTCAACATCTCCGCCCGCCGACCGATCAAAGGCGGTACTGCTTTGATGCTACCAGAGCAGTGGCAGTCGATAAGCGGGGAAATCTTCATCACGAGTCACAATCGTTAGCCCTTCCACCTGCGCTTGGGCGATGATCAATCGATCAAACAGATCTCCGTGATGCCGGGGCAGCGTGATCACGGCCTCATAATGCACCACCGCAGGAGGGAGAAACACGAAACCGTTCGCTTCAAGCACTCCCGGAAAATCCTCTCATGCAAGCAACCGTAGCCTTTCAAGTCCTTCGCAGAACCCTCAATCCCGCGCTCAGAATCCCAAGCTGAAATCCTTTTGGCGAACGATTTCAGTTTGGCTGTGTCCGGATGGCCCAGCGGGCAGCGGAGCCTCGGGCTCCGCTGCCGTTCTCGATGACCTTGGTGCGGTGGGCCAGTTCGTAGGTGAGGTTGCGGATCGCACAAGCGGGACAGGGTTTCAAGCAGGGCTTGGCGATTCATGATTTGCTCATTCGATGATTTCCCAATGCCCTGTTTTCTTGGAGCCAACCCTGCGGAGGCGGTTCTGCTGCTTTAGCTTTTGAATATTCCGTTTCACCGTGGCTTCACTTAGCCGTAGATCTCGTGCCAAGATGGCATAGTCCGCATTTGGCGATTCCTGAATTTTGTTTAATAGGTCAGCTATCGGGCTATTTTGACCCGATAAATTGTCTGAGTGACCCTTTAAACCGGCTGTTTCAGCTGCATCTTTGGCGTTTCTAGGTGCATCGGCTTCGAGCAAATCCAGATCCTCGACTGGATTTCGGGTCACGGTGACCCGAAAAAGACAAGCGTCGTGGTCGTCGGCAAATTCGATCTGCGGCCATTGTTCCAGGGCACGTTTGATGCCAGAGCCGAGGCCGTGGTAGGGCAGAAGACCTTTGGCGACGTAGGAGACCAGGATCGGATTGCGGATGTTCGAGTTGCCATTGCGGATCTTCTCGACCGTCAGGTTGTTGGGCAGGTGACCGGGGCTGATGATTTCGATGCGGTTGTCGAAGATAAACAAGCGGATCGGCGCGTTCACCAGATAGTCGCGGTGGACAAGTGCGTTGACCAGCAACTCTTCGAAAACACTCTCCGGAATTTCGGGCAGTCCGGGCGCGTTCACTCCACGGCCCGCTTGCACCTTGTGCAGGTTGCGCATGATGAAGCCAAGGGCATCGGCGAAGATCTTCTGCAGCGGGCCTTCAAAGTCCTCCGTGTCGAGGTAATCGCTCACATGGATCGCATTGCCCGGATAGCGGATCGCTTTGACGACGAACTGCGGTGGAGCGCAAGACGCTGGATGTTTTTACCGGGCAGATGCAATTTGATCTCATGGGCGCGGAGCTGGAAACATCGGAAATCGAACGGCGGGCACTAAGGGCGCTGCAGCACTCGCCGGTGTTCGACCCTCGGGAACTGCGCCGTTGTCTATTAGATAAAGTCGAGGCCGTCCTGCGTGAGGAGTTTCTCGAAGAAGCGAACGACCCACAAGCCGTGCGTCGGATGCTAGATACCTTGCTGGCCCTTCACCCTGAGATGCTTTACGAGGCTCAGCGCTCTGCATTGGCCAAGCACGCGATGA
>JBILPN010000280.1:0-5403 GCA_044373865.1 Luteolibacter sp.
GTCACCGGAGCATTCTTCCGCCCCAAGGCCGTCGAGGAATTGTTTGATTGCGAGAGCGACCCAGATAACGTGAAAAATCTAGCAGTCGATCCCGCGCATGCCCAACGTGTTGCGCGCATGCGAGAAAGTTTGCAAAAACAGCAAACGACTCTCCACGACTGCGGCTTCTTGCCGGAGGCCAGCTTGGTGAATCGTGCGAAGCAAAACTCCAGCACCATCTATGAACTGATTCGCAATCCCAAGCTCTATGACCAAGCCGGATACATGAAAGCCGCAGATTTGGCGAACTTCGCCAGACCTTCGGATATTCCCAAGCTCATCGAATTGTTGAAATCGAGTGATGAGGGCTACCGCTACTGGGGCGTGCTCGGATGCATCCAACTTGGCAAAGACGCCGTGACACCCGAAGTCCTGGAACTCATGATAGGTTTGACCCAAAGCGACCTAAAGGATGAGGGCGCGCTGGATGTGCGGGTCACGGCCGCCCTTTATTTGGCCCGGATCGGCCATGAAAAGGAAGCTGCGCTCCGCTCGCTCGTGGAAGTCATCACTGCCCCCGGCAGGTCAATGGCGAAGGGCCGCGCGTGGGCGAATTTATTTTTGCTGGGTGCCGAGGCGAACACCATTAAGACCTTGTTTAAAAGTGTAAAACTCGGCAAGGATGACCAGCACAAACTGTCACAGTTTGTATCCAGAAACCCGTAAATCGATTTCACCCGAGCCACCACCAAACATCATGATCCAAAGTAACAACATTGACCGCCGCCGCATCCTGAAACTCATGGCAGCCTCCGCCGCTGCACCTCTCATTCTGCCTCGCAGTTTGTTTGGTGCCGAAGCGCCTTCCAACAAGATCACCGTCGCTTGCATCGGTGTGGGTTGGCATGGTAGCAACAACCTGAGAGGATTCCTCAATGAAAGCCAGTGCCAGGTTGTGGCGGTTTGTGACGTGGATGAGGCTCATTTGAAAAAAGCGGTCAACGCCGTCAACAAACATTACGGAAACCAAGACTGCAAAGGCTACAAGGATTTCCGCGAAATCATCGCACGCAAGGACATTGATGCGGTCGCCATTTCCACGCCAGATCACTGGCACGGACTCCAAGCCATCGCCGCCGCTAACGCCGGCAAGGACATTTTCTGTGAGAAGCCGCTTTCCCGGACGCTGGGTGAGGGCATCGCAATGGTGAATGCCGCGCAAAAGAACAAGGTCATTTGGCAGACCGGTTCTTGGCAGCGCAGCGTGGCCTCGTTTCGCTGGGCCGTGCAATTGGTGCAAAACGGATACATCGGGAAGGTCACTCGCGTCGAAGTTGGCCTGCCTGACGGGCACAGTGATTTTGAAAAAACCGGCAATGACAAGCCGGACGGGCCCGTGCCTGATGGTGTGGATTACGAAATGTGGACCGGTCCCGCGGAAATGCTGCCATTCAATCCCTGCCGCTTTCATAAAAACTGGCGCTGGAACTACAACACGGGCGGTGGCCAACTGATGGACTGGATCGGCCATCACTGCGACATCGCCCATTGGGGCCTAGCCAATCCAAAATACGGTTGTGGTCCGGATGACGCGGTCGGGCCGCTGGAGCTCACCGCCACCGCGGAGTTTCCCCCTGCCGACGCGGTTTGGAACACCGCCACACGGTTCCGCATTGAAGCGAAGTATCCCAGTGACGTCGATGTGGTCATCGGCGGTGGTCATAAAGATATCAGGGGCGGAGCCAAATGGATTGGACCTAACGGATGGGTTAGCGTGACTCGCAACAAGTTTGAGGCGTCCGATGTCCAATGGATTCGCGATATTCAGAAACTCGACAAGAACGGGGGACTTGAAATTCAGCTCTATCGTAGCCCGAACCACTTCCGAAATTTCCTCGACTGCATCAAGTCGCGCGAGCGCACGCTCACGCCGGCGGAGATTGCCAATCGCTCCCAGACCCCCGGCCACCTCGGCCTCATCGCAGCTCGCACCGGGCGCAAACTGACTTGGGATGCTGCCAAACAGGAAATCATCGGCGACACGGAAGCCAGTGCGATGATGCAGCCAAAAATGCGCAGCCCATGGAGTCTTTGATAGAACAGTCGCTTTGAGTGAAACTTCACTCATGTTGCCATGCACCTCAGCGTGGCCCGGGGTCGACTTGGCGATAGGCTTCGATCAAGGCGATCTCTCCCTCGCGGCCGGGCTTGGAGTTTCCGTGTTCCATGCCGATCACGAGTTCGGGTGCCTTTGCAGCGATGTGGCGGAAGATGTTTCCATAGTGCATTTCACCGGTGCCAGGCTCCTTGCGGCCGGGGTTGTCGCCGCACTGGAGGTAGGCAATTTCGTCACGACATTGCTCAAAGGTAGCGATGATGTTTCCGGCGGTGATTTGCTCGTGATACATGTCGTAGAGAATCTTGCAGGAAGGCGAGTTGACCGCCTTGCAGAGCGCGTAGGCCTGGTCGGTGGAGCGGAGGAAGCTTCCGCCGTGGTTGGTCTCCCAGTTAAGGGGTTCTAGTACCATCACCAGCTTTTCGGGTTCGAGGATTTCCGCACAGCGGCGGAGCAACTCGATGGCGTTTGCGGTCTGCGCTCCCTCGCGAAGACGCGGGCCACCATATGGATTCCACTTGTCATCCTTGTGTTGCTGGTCGATCGAGCCAGGAACGACGGTGAGCCACTTTGCGCCGACGCGTTTGGCGATGGGCACTGCCGCGCGAATTTGGTCCAGCACCTCTGCCCGCTTCGAGTGGTCGGCTCTGGCGAAGACGGGTTCGTCAAAATTTGCGTAGGCGACGAAGACGCCCATCGTCATGCCATGTTCCCGCAGGGTGACACCGATGTTCTCTTGCATTTCTGCCGATTGCTTCGGCAGTCCGTTGTCCTCCCATGCGGTGAATCCCTGCGCAGCGGCGAAGCGGATTTGGTCCAGCACGTTTTCGCCCGCATGGGCTTTGAAGGTTCCAGGATGGGGTGCGAAGAGCAGGTTGAACTTCGTGGATGAGTCGGGAAGTGGCTCCACATTTTCGGATTTCGCGCGGAGGTTTAGGGCGAAAGAACCGGCTAGCGCAGCACCTCCGAGTATAAAGCGGCGGCGGTCGGTTGGGAGAGGTTTTAATGGATCATTCATCGAGTGTGCACAATGCTCGTTTTGATGACGCCTAGCTGCAAGCCATTCATTCGAGTGGGTGACCACTTATTCGTGCGTTAGTTCATTGAGTGATGGTTAATGATGACTCCCAGCGTTCGGCCAACTGAGTGTCCGTCACGCGGAGCACACGCGAATAGGCTAGAATGGCCGCGTTCCGCAATGGACCTATCGGAAGTTCTGTCAGCCAGTGGCCTGATGCAGTCAAATCCTTATTCGCCCACAAGGTTACCATACTGGTTACCGCCTCCTTGCCCATGTCATCCTCAGGAAACTGGCTCACCCATGCGGATGCCACGCTTGGATCGGTTCCGACCATGCGTTGTAGAATCGAAAGAATCGCACGATCCTGTCCGATACCAGCTGTCATTTTTTCCAGAGCGATTTTGGTCGCACCCACCGGGTCTTGAGAAGCTGAGGCCACTGCGATTTCCTCGGTCACTCGCTGCCTCAGGTGCTCGTCGTCGATTTGCTCCGCCCATGCCAGAGAACTTTCGAGATCCGAGCCTGCCCATTCTGCCGCTGCGCGACAGATCAAGTCCTCTTGTGCGTCGCTGGTCGGTAGTTCCGTGGCCAATCGCAGAGCTTCCACGGGATTCAGTCCAACCGCTTCAGCTCCAAGCGCCATCAAGAGGTCTGTGCGCAAGGTCGCATCGGACAATCCGCGCAGCCAGCTTGCGGCTTGGGCCAAATCTGCTACTGCCCACCGCTGCGCGACCAGATGCATCAAAGACTTCGATGTGTCGAGATCTTGCAGACTTTGAGTCCAAAGCATTGCGTTGAAAGGTTCGGCCGTTGCCCACCGATCGAGCAGGCGCTTGGCCGCGACACCCTTCAGGTCTTCTGGCATGAGGAACTCCAACAGTTTCATCGCAGTCCGGGGTGTCATGCCCTCCATGACACGGGCGAAGGCAGCGTTCTGTTCGATAGGGCATTCGGTGTCTTGGGCGGCCAGTAGTGCGGTGCATACCATTTCGGGCTGGCGCAGCACCGAGACTTCGGAGGCAAGCTGCCGTGCCTTATTGCCTGAGTTGGTAATCCCGTGGCGTCCTGAGGAAATTTGAGAAGGATTCCGTTCAGAACCGCTTGAGATAGGTTTTGCGTTAAACCGGAACCATTCCGGAAGTGAACAAACCGCAAGCACGACAATGCAAATCACCACGGGTAGTCGAGCCCGTGAAAGGGCATTCTGACGACATGGTGCCGACTTGCCGTCTCCTCGTCGTGTAAATCCATAATGGTTCATGACTGATATTGGGCGTTATGGGAAGCGATCAGATTCATTGTGTTCGCTTCCAGGCTTTCAAATGAGGGGGGGAGGAGCCTGCGGCTCCTCCCCAGGATCTTCATGGCATGAGGTTTTCTGGATTTGTTGAGAGGGTGTCGCTTACGGGGTAACGTTCACGTGACTGAAGACCCCTTGCGCGGGCGTGGTGGAGGTGGAATGATTGCAAACGATAAGGCCCGATTTCGTTGTGTTGGACATGCCGGAAGGGAATGTAACGGACTGCAAATACGCCGTAGGCCAACTTATTCCATCTGCTGAATAATTCGCGGTGAATACGTTGCCCGACCTAATGATTCTGACATATCCGCTTGTCGCACTGGGATGCAATTGGCCTAGGGATGAGCCTCCTCCACTAGCTGTCCTGCACTGGAATCTCACCCCGTTTCCGGGAGTGAAGCAGACCATCGCGTAGCGGGCATCCACACCGGTGCTTTCCCGAATCATAATCCCTGCTCTAGCCCACCCCGAGGATGTATTTGTCAAACTCTCAACTTTCGCAACGATGCTGCAATCTTCATCCGAGTCTTGATGCACGTAGTAAAAGCTGTCTGGGCTGTTGTAGATGTCAGTTCCCGAGCCATTGATGGTCCAGATGGAATTCGTCTGTGAAGCGTTGCCACCTTGCGGGCTGCCGATGCTGGTTTGCGCCCACTGAATGCCCGGGCTTTCGGTCCCATAGACTTGGAGTTCGTGAATGCTCCACCAATTTGTGTTGCTCGTGCCAGTTTGGGCAATCTTGATGTGTCTGGCAGTGATCGCCTGACTCAGTTGAATCGTAGTGGAAGGGAAGTTTCCGTTAGCGGGATTGGTTTGTTGCGCAATAGGCGTTCCCCAATCACTTGCAAGTGGAGGGGTGCTATTTGAAGCATAAACTGCATATCCACGCGGATAGTCACTAGGTGAATCCGCGTTATCCATTACAATTTTGTCGAATGTTTTTGAAGCCTTCATGTCGACTTGAAAATACTGATTGGGATTTTGGTA
>JBILPN010000281.1:0-5383 GCA_044373865.1 Luteolibacter sp.
CACCATGCACATTCCGAGGACGAAAGCGGCGGGACGTGTGGCGAGGCCGACGATGATGAGTGCGGCGGCACCGACCTCCGCCACGATGCAGAGGATTAGGCTGATTTCCGCAGTCATCAGGCTGAATGGCAAGATGTCCGGGACGTAAAACTTCTCCTTCGCCTGCTCGTAGCTGTGGATTTTCGGGATGCCATGGCCGACCAGCATCATCAGTCCGGACAGAATGCGGAGCGCGAGAAACCCGATGGAGGCGGTGGCGTCGCGTGTGCCACAGTCGAAGAGATATTTTTTCATGAAGCGTGGAATCGGCTTATTTCAGGGAAAGAGTGATGCGTTTGAGGCGGTCCGAGCCCTCTGGCGAATGGGAGACGATTTGAGGGTCAGCGACGAGGATATTGTGCACCATGCGGCGGTAGTAAGCGTTGAGCGGGCGCATCTGGAGAGGTTTGCCGTGGGATTTGACGCGTTCAGCGAGGCTTTGCACCTCCTGAGTCAAGTGATCCTCTTGGATCGCGCGGAAGTGGCCACAGTCCACCTTGATGCGTTCCGCGTCAGGAAATTGGCGGCGCAGGATGCGGTTCACCAGATATTGCAGGTCATCCAAGCGGTCGCCCTCGTTGCCGATCAGGGTGTCTTGGTCGGCCGAGAGGATTTGCAGGCAGGGTCCATCGTGAGTTTCTTGGGCTTCGATCGTGGCCGTGAAGCCAAGATGTCCAAGCATGGTGTCCAAAATTTTGGTCGCTGCATCCACCGTTGTCATGGCGCGACTCTAGCGACCTTCCGCGCCGGGTCAATCACCCCGGTAGGGATTATGCAAGGAACCGTGGCGCGAGTTGGCGGGAAATTTCGTGCAGGCGGGCGAGTTCTGCGGGTGAAAACTCGTGAGGTGTGAACTTGCCGATGCCAAGTGTGCCGATGACCGCCTTGGTGCTTGGGGAAAAAATCGGCACGGCGACTGAGCCCGAGACCCCGGTTTGGCGGGCGTCGGGTTTGGCGACGCCGCCGAGGTCCTGTTGGAGATTGCAGAGTTCCACCGCCTCCATGCGATCGGCCGCAGCGCCGGCGATTCCCTTGCCGAAGGGGATGAAATTCACCTTGTCCAAGAGCGCGTCAGGCACACCGATTTGACAGACCAGCGTGAGGTTTTTCCCGTCCTCAGACTGGTGGATGGTGCCGGTTTGGCAGCCAAATTCCGCGAGAATTCCTGCTAGGGTTGAGTTCCAATCGTGAGCATCCGTCATGACGGATTGACTATCATAGGACGCGGGCGGCGTCATCCCACAAATTGCGGGAAAAATTATGGCTTGGCTTCCCGCGCGGGATCAGACACACGAGGAGTGCGCCCGTGCGGAACTTGGAATTCTGTTTTCAAGCTTGGTCCATCGTCACGGTCCTGACTGCACCCCTGTTTGCAATGGAAACCCAAGACGAAGTTCAAGTTGAGACCTACGGCAAGCTGCCAGATGGCCGCGAAGTCCGGATTTTTACCATGCGGAATGCAAATGGCCTGTGCGCGCGAGTGATGGAATACGGTGCGGTTCTTGTTTCGCTGGAAGTTCCGGATGCGAGTGGCCACTGCGTGGACGTGACTCATGGATATGACCGCTTGGAAGATTGGTTGAATGATCCGTTTTACTTGGGCGCGAGCGTTGGACGCTTTGGAAACCGCATTCAGCATGGGAAATTCAGTTTGGATGGCCAGGAATACACACTCGCCACCAACAACGCCCCCGGCGGCATCCCAAGCTCGCTGCATGGCGGGGTGCAAGGCTTTGACAAGGTGCTCTGGCACGGCGAGGTCACCGCGCATGGCGTCGAGTTTTCCTACACTTCGGTGGATGGCGAGGAGGGGTTTCCGGGGAATCTTCGGGTAAAAATCACCTACTCACTCAACGCGCAAAACCAGTTGATTTGGCAGGCGGAAGCGGTGACCGACGCACCGACAGTGGTGAATCTCGTCCACCACTCGTATTGGAATCTCAGCGGCGATGCCAGCCAGCCCATCACCGATCACCTTCTCACGCTGCATGCCGACGCCTACTTGCCGACGGATGCCGGTTTGATCCCCACGGGTGAAATCGCGCCAGTGGTGGGAAGCCCCATGGATTTCACCCAGCCGACGCGCGTGGGCGAGCGAATTGGCGCTGACTTCGAGCCTTTGAAATTTGCCGGCGGCTACGACCACGCCTGGGTCTTGAGGGGCGGCGCGCCGGTGTCGCTGGCGGCCCGGCTTGTCGATCCCAAGAGTGGGCGGGTGATGGAGGTTTTGACCGACCAGCCAGCCATCCAGTTCTACGCCGGGAATTTCCTTGATGGGAAAATTCGCGGCAAGCGTGGAGTCGTTTATGCGCCACGCAGCGGATTGTGTTTGGAGACCGAGGGCTTCCCAGACGCGCCCAACCAGCCGGCATTTCCCAGCGCGGCTTTACGGCCAGGCGAGGTTTACCGCCACACGCTCATCCACCAATTCTCAGCCGAATAAAATACACCAAACGCCAGACCTGAAAAACCAACGACCCAACAAACCCAACCAAAACCAATGCACGCCTGGACACTCACCTCCTTCTTTCTATTCACTGCGGCTGCCGCATTTCTCACGTGGGTGATCACCCGCAAAGATGAAAAAGGCAGCTCGGACGGCTTCTTCCTCGGCGGGAGAAGTTTGACCTTTCCCATCATCGCCGGCTCTTTG
Organism: Luteolibacter sp.; assembly: GCA_044373865.1. Lineage (GTDB taxonomy): Bacteria > Verrucomicrobiota > Verrucomicrobiia > Verrucomicrobiales > Akkermansiaceae > Luteolibacter. The sequence continues at coordinate 2,693 of JBILPN010000281.1, forward strand.
TTGCTCACGAATCTCTCGACCGAGCAGATGGTGGGGCTCAACGGCGCGGCTTTCACCGACGGCTTGAGCGTGATGGCTTGGGAGGTTGTGGCGGTCATCGCTTTGGTGCTCATGGCCATGTTCTTCCTGCCGCGTTTCCTGAAAACTGGCATCACCACCGTGCCGCAATTCCTTGAACTGCGCTATGACCGTGGCACCCAGACCATCGCCAACTTGATTTTCCTCTCGGCTTATGCGCTTTTGCTGATTCCGATCATCCTTTACAGCGGCGCGGTCGGGCTTTCTCAAATGCTGGATCTCAAAGGGCTCACGGGGATTGACGAGCCCGTGAATTTGTTTGGCTCAGTCATTCAGCCAGACACCATCGTGCTGTGGGGCACCGTGTGGTTGATCGGCATCATGGGCTCGCTTTACTCCCGCTTCGGCGGCTTGCGCACGCTGGCGGTTTTGGACACGATCAACGGCGTCGGTTTGTTGGTGGGTGGTTTCATGATTGCTTGGTTCGCATTGAACAAGGTTGGCGACGGCCAAGGCGCGGTCGCTGGTTGGAACGCCTTGGTTGAAGCGAACCCTGAGCGGATCAGCTCGATTGGGAAAACGGGCCAAAGCGTGCCATTTGCCACCTTGTTCACCGGCGTGGCGCTTCTCAATTTGTTCTACTGGTGCACCAACCAGCAAATCATCCAGCGGACCTTCGGCGCCAGCAGCTTGGCGGAAGGCCAGAAGGGTGTGCTTCTCACCGGTGCCCTGAAATTGCTCGGACCCGTGTATTTGGTCATTCCCGGAATTGTCGCTTACCAACTCTACGCCGACCAAGGTGTGCGCGCGGACCAAGCGTATGGCAAATTGGTGTTCGACTTGCTGCCTGCGCCGCTCACCGGTTTCTTTGCGGCCGTCATGGTCGGTGCCATCCTTAGCTCCTTCAACGCTGCGCTGAACAGCACCTCGGCGCTTTTCAGCATCGGGCTCTATCACCACGTCATTAACCCCAAGGGCAACGACAAACAAATGGTCCGCGCGGCTAAAATCTTCGTGGTGGTCACGGCGATTGCGGCGATGTTCATCGCGCCCCTACTCGCCGGGCAGGAGAGCATCTTCAAGTATTTGCAGAAGATGAACGGAATTTACTTCATCCCGATCTTCGCGGTGGTGGTGGTTGGCATGCTGAACCGCCGGGTGCCTGCGGTTGCCGGCACGGTTGGCTTGGTTTTGGGGGTCGTCCTGATTGCACTGGGCTACTTCCTGCCTGAGTCGGTGAGCCCGATGGCTCTGCTGGGCATTCACGAGTTCCATTTCCTTGGCGTGGTCTTCGCCTTGTTGGTGGTCATCATGTTGGCGATCGGAGCAGCCAAGCCACGTTCGACGCCATGGGAACTCGTCAGCGGCAACACCATCGACATGACGCCATGGAAGAACGCCAAGTGGGCGAGCCTTGCCTTGGTCGTCATCGTCCTAGCGATTTATATTGGTTTCGCCCGTTGATTTCCTGCTGAATTTGCTTCATCACGCATGCGCTTTCCCGGCAGTGGGGAGGTGCATGCGTTTTCCATTTTATGAAAATCACCTTATACACCGGTGGCCTCGTCCAAACGAATGGCTACCTGATTCAAACGCCAGAAGGAACGCTCTTGATCGATGCGCCGGAAGGGGTCGCCGCTTATTTGTCCGAGCTTGGAGTGCGTGTGGATGATGTCTTGCTGACGCACCAGCACTACGACCATGTGATGGATGCGGCAGCGCTTCAGGCCCAAGGCGCGCGCTTGCATGCCCTGCAGGAGCACTCGACGGACCTGACCTTGGAGTCGGCCGCGCGGGGGTGGGGGCTTCCCATCCGCGTCAAACCCTACCAGGTGGACGTATTCTTGAATCTCGACGTGCCGCTCAAGCTCGCGGGTTTGGAGATGCAGCTCGCCCATATTCCCGGGCACTCCGTGGACAGCGTGACGTTCTACCTGCCCTCACACGGCGTTTTGTTTTCAGGAGACACCCTGTTCGCAGGGTCGGTTGGGCGGACGGATTTGCCAGGCGGCAGCACCTCGCAACTGCTATCCGGGATTCGCAAGCACTTGCTAAAGCTGCCCGAGCAAACCCAGGTTTTCTCCGGTCACGGCCCCGCCACCAGCATCGGCGAGGAAATCCTGAGAAATCCGTATTTGCAGTGATGGCTGGGGCGGGATTTGAAACCCTGAGGGCGATGGCTCTCAGGGCTTAAAATCAAAACTCCCGCCAAATCAAGGCATCACCGCTGCCATAGGGCAGCCAGTCACCTTGAAAGCTGGATGTTGAATTCCTGCCGGAGATTTCAGTCAGCTCAGAGTTGGCCGAGTCGCAGCCGATCTTGATCAGCAACGCTTGAGGCGTAAAATTCGTGTGCTGAACTTGAAGCGTGAAATCGTGTGCGCCGGACTGGAACGATAGGGTTTGAAATAAATACTGCTCATAGGGAGGGTCACCGCTGAGGGAACGATACATCACCCCACCGCTGCCATTTTGGTAGAAGTCGTAATAAAGCACTTCTTTGCCAGTCGCGATTCCGACGGTGTGCCCATTGAGGTTTGAGGGCGAGACAGAGCCTGGGTGCTGGGCGACGGAAAGATTGTAAAAAGCCTTAGGAGCCTGCGCATCGTCCAAGGTGATCGATGAATACGCTGGCTGTGCTTCCGGATAGCCGATCCCGACGTGGAGGGTTCC
>JBILPN010000282.1:0-5376 GCA_044373865.1 Luteolibacter sp.
CTCGATGCGGCGCTGTTCTTTGCGATTGACCCCGGGGACGGATTGGCGTGAGGAGCCGCCTCCATTCGCTGCGGCAGGTGCGAGCGAGCTGAGCTTGGGAAGTCCTTTTTTGGCCGCCTCATCTTCCGCGGATTTCTCCAGATAGTAGGTGATGTTGCCAGCATAGAGCACCGGTTGCTCGCCAGGACGGAATTCCAAGGTCTTGGTCACCAAGGCATCAAGGAAGGTCCGGTTGTGAGAAACGATCATCACGCTGCCGGGGTAGTCAATCAGCGCACGCTGCAAGACGTCCTGAGACTGCATGTCAAGGTGGTTGGTCGGCTCGTCAAGAATGAGGAAATTCGCAGGCCGCAACAGCATGCAAACCAGCGCAACTCGCGAACGCTCACCGCCCGAAAGAACCCCGATTTTTTTGAAAACGTCGTCGCCACGGAACAGGAAGCAGCCGAGCAAATTCCGCGCATGCGGCATGGATTCGCGCGAGGCGGCGGCTTCGACGGTTTCCAACACACTCAGGTTTGGGTCCAATTCATCGGCATGGTTTTGCGAGAAAAATGAGGTGGCGACTTTGTGCCCGAAGCTGTGCGCACCCGCATCCGGCTCTTCTTGGCCGGTGATGAGGCGGCAAAAGGTCGATTTGCCCGCACCGTTCGGTCCCACAATCGCAAATTTCTCGCCCTTGTTGATCTCGAAGTCAAAACCCCGGAAGATGTTCAGCGCACCGTAGCTTTTTGAAACGGTCTCCAATTTCGCAACCGTGTGCCCGGAATTCGGCGGCGGCGGGAATTTGAAATTCATCACCGCATCGTCACGCTCGGGTTGCGGAATGCGCTCGATTTTCGCCAGCATCTTGATGCGCGACTGCACGAGCGTCGCCTTGTTCGCCGAGGCGCGGAAGCGGTCAATGAAGCGCTGGATCTCGGAAATTTCGCGCTGTTGTGCCTCATACTGCTTGAGTTGGATCTCCTTGCGAAGGACCGACTCGCGCTCAAAATAGGAGAAATTTCCCGCATATTCCTCCGCCCGCCCGTGCGAGAAGGCGATGGTCCGCGTGCAAAGCGTGTCAAGAAGCGCTCGGTCATGGGAAATCAGCAAAATCGCGCCGGGATAGTTGACGAGGTATTGCTCCACCCAAATCTGCGTGCCGATGTCCAAGTGGTTCGTCGGCTCGTCAAGAAGCAGAACTTCCGGCTCTTGCAGAAACAACTTCGCCATCGCAATCCGCATCTGCCAACCGCCGGAAAACTCCGAGCAATCGCGGGTGAAATCCTTGGACTGAAAGCCCAAACCCTTGAGCACGGACTCAATGCGCGGCTTCATGCGCGCTGGGTCGGTGGCATCCAGCAGCAGCTCCAACTCGCCAATTTCCTCAAGCAGATCTCCATACGGCGACGAGCGGGGGTCCAGCTTGGTCAACTCTGCGGACAATCGGTCGATTTTCTCACTGAGCGCCATGGTCTCGCCGAATGCGGACTCGGTCTCTTGCCACAAGGTGCGGCCTTTGACGTGGATCCCCTCCTGCGGCAAGTAGCCGATGCGTGTGCCCTTGGGCGCGTGAATTTGCCCTGAGCTGGCCGGGATGATGCCCGCCACACACTTCATCAAGGTGGATTTACCCGCACCATTGTGACCGGCGAAGGCGATGCGCTCACGTGGCTGCACGGAGAAGGAAAGATCATTGAATAGCACGCGGGGACCAAATTCAACGCGGAGTGACTGGACGGAAATCATCGGGCGGCGGAGCTTGCACGGCTAAGACGCGGGGTCAACGCTGGAGCGCGAATGCTGGCGTTTCATCCACCATTTTCGACGTAAAGCCGCAATTGGCGGTCGGTTTTCGGCTGTTCCCGGTCCCAAGCTTCAAGAAATGCGGCGATTTCCGAATGCAAAAGCTCACATTGTTTGTTCCAAGTGCCCGTGCCACGCAGAATCAATGAGCTCTCACGCAGCCCCACGAAGCGGATCTCTTCGGCTCCGGCCGCCCGGAGATCGCCCAATTCCACACGCAAGGTCTCGAAGAATGCCAATTCAAAGCCGTTTCCAGCCTCCATCGCCGTGCGCACCAAGGACACGGTGACTGGCGGGGCCAAGGGCTGGAGCTTTTCCGCAATCCGCTCGCAGCCGATTTTTACCAGCATCTTGCGCATGCGGTCGAAGAGGTCCTCAATCTGCAAGAGTTTCAGGGGGCACTTGGTCTCTAAATACTGCACAATCCCACTGCGAATGTCCGCCACAAATGGGAAATCCTCATGCTCCGCCGCCACCGCCGCGCGCCGCAGCGCCGCATCCAACCACTCGGTGCCGTAATCGATCACTTGATAGCGGCCGATTTGCAGCGCGGGTCGATTGCCGATGATTGAAATCACTGAAGGTGCGAGTTGAAGTGGAATCAGTCTTTAAACAAGGGCCGCTGGAAAGGATCTCGCGCGGCACGACGGGACAGAGATTGGATCTCTTGGATGAATTCGTTCACATTCTCAAACTGGCGATACACTGAAACATAGCGCACATACGCGACCGGATCAATCTGATGCAGCTTGTCCATGACTTTCCCGCCAATGATCGCCGACGGAACTTCCACAAGATGATCCTTGTGCAGCTCAGAAATAATTTCCTCCACGGCACGGTCCAAGCGGTCCATCGGCACCGGTCGCTTCTCGCAGGCCTTGATCAGGCCGCTCATGAGCTTCTCGCGGTTGAGCGACTCGCGCTCGCCATCCCGCTTCATCACTCGCAACTCGGTCCGCTCAATCTGCTCGTAGGTCGTGTAGCGGTAGCCACACGCCACGCACTCGCGCCGACGGCGGATCGATGTGCCGTCCTTGGCCGATCTGGAATCGAGGACTTTGTCTTTCAGGTGACCGCAGTGGACGCAACGCATGGAAGGAATCGAAAAAGGAACTTGCAAACGATCAATCGCACATCTTGTGGCGTCAATCCAAAAACACCGCCATATTTAGTGGCCATGACCAAATATTCCACAAACCTGAGATGAAATTTTTTAGAATTTCAGGCCAGCCAGCCATCCCTGCCACCACGGCAGCAAGCATCCCCCGCCGAGCGGATTTTAAAGAAGCCTGCGGCAAGGAGCCAAGGGGCTCAGTCCAGCCAACGGGATTTCAGCGCCTCGGCGCGGGCAAGTGCGTCTTCCACGCTGCGGCCCAAGAAGTTGGCATGGCCCATCTTGCGCCGTCCCCGTGCATGCCGCTTGCCATAAAGGTGCAAGCTCGCCTCGCCATCCTCAAACAAGGGCCGCCAATCCGGCGGCGTCATCTCTTCCGGCCAGAAATCTCCCAGCAAATTCAACATCACCACCGGACTCAAAAGCCGCGTGGAGCCAAGCGGCAAGCCGATGACCGCCCGCAGTTGCTGCGCAAATTGTGAGGTCGCACACGCATCCAAGCTGTGGTGCCCGGAATTGTGCGGACGCGGCGCAATCTCATTCACCAACAAACTGCCGTCAGATTTCAGGAAAAACTCAACTCCAAGAATCCCCCGGTAGTCCAGTGCCTCAGCCACCCGCCGCGCAATCGCCGCAGCCTCCAAGGCGACCGCTGGCGAGACGCGCGCAGGAACAATCGAGACATCCAAAATATGATGCCGATGCCGGTTTTCCGCCGGGTCATAGGTGACGATTGTCCCGTCCGCCCCACGCGCCGCCATCACGGAAAGCTCTTTTTCAAAAGGAACCCACGCCTCCAGAACCGCACGCGGTGCCTCAAAGGCCGCCCACACTTCCGCCGGATTCTCGTGCCCTTCGAGTTTGCGCTGACCCTTGCCGTCGTAACCGAAATCCGCCGTTTTCAGCACGCCCGGCCCTTGCAGCTCAGCCATCGCCGCCGCTAGATCCTCCGCACTCGCAATCACCGCAAACCAAGTGTGCGGAATGCCATGCGCACGGAGAAAATTCTTCTCACGCTCACGGTTCTGGCAGATGGAAATCGCGTGCGGCGAGGGGTGCAGGCCCGTCCGGCTCGCCACGGCTTCCAAGGTCTCACGCGGAATATTCTCAAACTCAACGGTCGAAACCGTCACCCGACTGCAAAAATCTTCCAGCGCAATCGCATCATCAAACGGCAAATCAATCACCTCATCCGCGACTTCCACCGCCGGGGCCTCCAAGCCACCCGTCCAAATCACCGTCCGGATGCCCATCCGCCGCGCCGCCAGCGCAATCATTCGGCCAAGCTGGCCACCACCAATAACGCCGACGACACAATGCGGCGCGTGAAGAGGAATCGAGGAAGATAACATGGAATCAGTCAATTGGATCAAGAGATGGCAACACGGCGGATCTCACCGCTGCTGTCTGATTTTTACGGAAATCCGCAAGTTTTTTAGCAAGTTCTGGGTCCTCATTTGCCAACATGGCCACTGCAAACAAGGCTGCATTCACCGCACCCGCCTTGCCAATCGCAAAGGTCGCCGTCGGAATGCCTGCCGGCATCTGCACGATCGAAAGCAAGGAATCCACCCCCTGCAAGGCCTTGGACTCCACTGGCACGCCCAAAACGGGCAAGTCGGTCATCGCCGCCGTCATCCCTGGCAAATGCGCCGCTCCTCCAGCTCCGGCGATGATGCTCTTCAAACCCCGACCTCGCGCGGCCATCGCGTAGGATACCAATTTCTCCGGCGTCCGGTGCGCACTCACCACTTCCGCCTCCCACGCCACCCCGAAGTCACGCAATGTGCGTGCGGCGTGCTCCATCGTCGGCCAATCCGACGTGCTTCCCATGATGATCCCGATGACTGGCGCTGCGTTCATGGCGGCAGCGTGACTGACACCGCGCCGGGCGTCAACACACGGCACGGGCTTCTGCACTCGCACCCGGAAAATTCCACCACATCTGAGGGTTGCCCCTCTGTCATGATTCGTCCAAACTCTCAACCTTATGTGGACCAACGTGCGCGAATTTGAAGATATCCGATACGAAACAACGGATGAAGGAAGCATTGCGAAAATCACCATCAACCGCCCGGAAGTCCGCAATGCCTTCCGTCCGCTGACGGTAAAGGAAATGCTCATCGCCTTCGATCTCGCCCATGAGGACCCGAAAGTCGGCGCCATCATCCTCACCGGTGCCGGCGACCTCGCGTTCTGCTCAGGTGGCGACCAAAAAGTCCGCGGCCATGCTGGCTACATCGGCGAGGACGGAATCCCGCGCCTCAACGTGCTGGACCTGCAGAAAAAAATCCGCTCCCTGCCCAAACCCGTCGTCGCCATGGTCGCAGGTTACGCCATCGGCGGTGGCCACGTGCTCCACATCGTCTGCGATCTCACCATCGCCGCTGACAACGCTCGCTTCGGACAAACCGGCCCAAAAGTCGGGTCCTTCGATGGCGGGCTCGGGTCGAGCTACCTCGCACGCATCGTCG
>JBILPN010000283.1:0-5346 GCA_044373865.1 Luteolibacter sp.
GCCGGACCCCGAGTGGCTGCTGCGCGTGCGGCGGGTTTTGCATGACGGAAAATTCGCCGCAGCTGGCGGACCAAACCTAGCACCCAAGCCGAAGAATTGGCAGGAAGCCGTCGTTTGCGCCTCACCTGGCGCGCCCAGTCACGTCATGCTCAGCGACGAGGAGGCCGAGCACTTGCCGGGCTGCAATCTCGTTGTCACACGCACCGCATTCCACGCCATCGGCGGCTTTGACCCACAATTCGAGACCGCCGGCGACGACGTGGATTTCTGCTGGCGCCTGCGTGACGCCGGCTTCCGTCTTGGCTTCGCGCCGGGTGCCTTCGTCTGGCATTCTCGCCGCAGCTCGCTCCTCGGGTTCCTCCGCCAGCAAGTCGGCTACGGGCGTGCCGAGCGCTTGTTGATCCGCAAGCACCCGGAGCGCTTTTCCCAGTTTGGCGGCGCGAAGTGGAGCGGCTTCATCTACGGCGGCGGACCCGTGCGCGTGATGCAAAACTCGATCATTTACCACGGGCTGATGGGCAGCGCCGGATTCCAAAACATCGTCAACCGCATGCTGCCCTTGCGCGGACTGGATGCAGATTTCGACAGCCGCCTCGCGCAACTCGCACTCGCCCAGATCAAATTTCTCCAACCCCGCCTGCGCGCCTGGGTGAGAAATCGACGCCTCGTCAGGAAATACCGGATCATCCCAAGACCGCCGGAAGCGCCATCCGCCGACTTCCGAATCCCTCGCTCCGACGGGCGCTGCCACGAGGATTTCGCACAAATCCTGCTCGCGCGCGGGTGGCAAGCCTGCCCTCCGAGCTCCGGTTGGGATTTGGAGAAGCGCGGCACTCGCGTCCTGCTCGCCACGGAGCGCGGCGAGAACCGCAGCACCTGCGTGCTCATCCGTGTGCAGGGAAAACCCTCTTTGCTCCCGTTCAAACTTTAACCACCCCGCCAAGCGACTTGGCACCTTGGGACTTGTTGCGCGTGAGCAACTGCGCCATCCTTTCCCCATGTCGCCACCCCATGATCAAGCGCCGGGTGCCCGCTGGTCGCAAGACATGGGCTCACCAGTTCTGGAACTTTCCGGCACTTGGCACCGCGATGGCCCGGCGGCTGCGACCGTGGGCGAGGCTCCCACAAGCCCTCCCACACGCTACGTCACCACCGGACTTGGCGACTACGACTCGACGCTCCCAGCCTTTATCCTCGCCCATTTGCGGAATTCCACCAAGGCCCCAAACGCCACCAAACCGACTCTCGACGGCCTCCCGCCCGACCTCCAAGGCCTCATGGAACTCGCACTCGCCGTCCCCGAGGAAATCGAGGCTGGCCAACAAAATCGCCAGCCTCCCGCCTTCGCGAAAATCGGCAGCGCCACCCTCCGCGCATGGACCGCCATCCTCTCCGTCGCAGAATTCACCGGACTCTCCATCCTCTCACTCGGCCGATTTTTCACGGGAAAATCCAGCTTTCGCGGACACGACTTTTGGATGATCGTCCAAGAATGTGGTGCCCAAGCATTGCCGATCGTCTCTCTGATCAGCTTCCTCATCGGCGTGATCCTCGCCTTCGTCGGCAATGTCCAGCTGGCCAATTTTGGCGCGAGCCTCTACGTCGCGGACCTCGTCGGCATCGCGGTGCTGCGTGAAATGGGCGTGGTCATGACTGCCATCATCATCAGCGGCCGCACCGGAGCCGCCTTCGCCGCACACCTCGGCAGCATGAAGGCCAATGAGGAAATCGACGCGCTCCGCACCTTCGGCTTTGACCCCTTCGACTTCCTCGTCCTTCCGCGCATCCTCGCCCTAGTTCTCATGATGCCGCTGCTCACGATCTACGCCAACGCCGTCGGCATGCTCGGAGGCATGATGGTCGGTGCCATGGTTGGCATCCCACCCGTGCTCTACTGGAATGAAACGCTGACCGTCGTGGACCTCACCACCGCCTCCCTCGGCGTTTCCAAAAGCGTCTTTTTCGGCGTCGCCATCGCCATCAGCGGCTGTCTCCAAGGCATGCACGCCGGAAATTCCTCCGCAGCTGTCGGCAAGGCCACCACCCGCGCAGTGGTTTCATCCATCACGGCCATCATCATTCTAGACTCGGCCTTCGCCGCGATTTTCACCATCCTCGGAATTTAATCCACCCGCCATGTCCGCAGCCCCCAAGGCAAGCCCACCCGCCGAAGCGAAAATTTCCGTCCGTGACCTCACCATGGCCTATGGCTCTTTCGTGGTCATGCGCGACCTCAACTTCGACGTGGCGGAAAAGGACATCTTCATCATCATGGGCGGCAGCGGATGCGGAAAAAGCACGCTGCTCCGCCACCTCATCGGCCTCCGAGAACCCGCAAAAGGCAGCGTCAACTACGAAGGCCGCGACTTCACCGCCACGCCCCCAGACCAACGCCGCGATTTCATCCGCCGCTTCGGCGTAATGTACCAATCCGGCGCGCTTTGGTCATCCCTCACGCTCGCGGAAAACATTGCCCTGCCCCTTGAGGAAAATTCAACGCTACCCGCCAAAACCATCCGCGACCTTGTCTCCTACAAGCTTTCCCTCGTCGGGCTTTCAGGCTACGAAGACTACTACCCATCACAAATCAGCGGCGGCATGAACAAGCGCGCCGGCATCGCTCGCGCCATGGCTCTCGACCCCGACATCCTGTTTCTCGACGAACCCGGCGCCGGGCTCGACCCACTCAGCTCACGTCGCCTCGACGACCTTATCCTGCGACTGCGTGACAGCCTTGGCTCAACCGTCGTGATCGTCACCCACGAGCTCGCCAGCATCTTCGCCATCGCGAACAACTCGATCTTTCTCGACACCGCCACCCGCACCCAAGGTGCCACCGGCGACCCCAAAGAACTTCGCGACCACTCGCCCAATCCCGCCGTCCGCCTCTTTCTCCGCCGCGGGGAGGAAGCCAGCGCCACACCCAAGCCCCCTTCTCCATGAGCCAAAAAGCCAACCCCACCATCATCGGCATCTTCACCCTCGCCGCACTCATCCTCGCCACCATCGCGGTGGTGGTCTTCGGTGCAGGAAAATACTTTGAACGCTCTCACAGCGTCCTCCTCTACTTCGACAAGAGCGCAAACGGCCTCCAAGTCGGCTCCGACGTCCGCTTCGGCGGAGTCCGCATCGGCCGCGTCAAATCCATCAGCGTCCTCGTGGACCGAGAACAAAATCGCAAAATCATCCCTGTCGTCGTCGAACTCGGCGAAAATGACCTCCAACTCATCAGCAGCGAATCTGGCGGCGGCATCGACTTCTCAACTCGCGATGGCGTGGAAAAAGCAGTCGCCGCCGGCCTCCGCGCCGGAATGAAGCAACAAAGCCTCGTCACCGGCCAACTCTACATCGAGTTCGACATCGTGCCTGACACCCCTGGCTTCACCTACCGCTCTCACTCCGAGCCCACACTCCCGGTCGTCCCCACCATCGGAACTGAAATCGACGAACTCATCTCCGGAATCGCCGACGGCTTGAAAAAATTCAATGCCCTCGACCTCGACGGCGTCATGATCGACCTCCGCGAAGTCCTCTCCTCCGCCAAAGACCAAATCACCCAGCTCGACATGCAAAGCATCAATGACAACGTCATCGCCATCACCGCTGACGTCCGCAAAATCACTGGCGATGAAAAACTATCAAGCGCAGTGGAAAACCTCGACTCCGCACTCACTCAAATCGACCAACTCGTCACCAAGGCAAACAACGGCATCACACCCCTGCTCGATGATTTCAATGCCGTCATTCTCAAGACCGACGCCGGCCTCGCCCGCATGCAAGAAGCCGCCACCGAGATCCAACAACTCTCAAACCCGCGCGCGCCCGTGCTCATGCGCCTGCAAAACGTCCTCTCAGAAACCGAACGCGCATCCCGAGCCCTCAAAGAGCTCACCAACGACCTCAAACGCAACCCGAACTCGATCCTAACCGGCAGAGCCAACCCCGAATGAAATTTCCCAGCCTCACCCTCCTGCTGCTTGTCCCTCTCGCGCTCAGCGCCTGCAGTGTCCTCAAACCGGTCAAAGACACCTCGGTCAACCACCTGCTAGATCCAAGCGTCCCCGAACGGAAAATCACGGGCAACAGCCCCTCCGTGGCCATCTCACGCCCCTCCCTACCAAGCTACCTCGACCGCCAACAACTCGTCTCCCGCAGCAAGAACGGCGAGCTGGAGATGAACAGCTACCATCTATGGGCTGAGCCGCTAGATTCTGCCATCTCACGCGTCACCTCCATCAACCTCGCACGCCTGAATAACTCGCTCAACATCCAGCCGGTTGAAAATTTCATCACGCTCGACTATCAATCACTGCTAGAAATTCGCGTCGCCAAGTTCGAGCCGGACCCAGCTGGCAGCCTCGTTCTGGAATGCACCTGGAAGCTCCAACCCGTCGCAGGAGCCATTGCCAGCCCGCGCGCCTTCCACACGGCAGTGCCAATCAACAAACCACAATCTGAAAAAGACAGCTCCCAAAGCGCCCGCATCGCCGCAAGCAACGAGGCGCTCGCAAGACTGGCCCGGGAAATTTCAAAAGCTCTCTAACGCCACTCGCCACGCCGGCAACACCGCCTCACGCGCGCCCGCCAAGATCCCGGTCACTCTTGTGCCGCAGGTCTCGCGCGGCCTCTAAAAACACGGCATCTTCTCCAATATTCGTCGCCAAATCTCCCACTCGCTCCAGCGAACGGGCGACGAAAATCAAATGCAAGTAATCCTGACTGCGCGCCCCGGACTCTTCAATGCGCGCTCCAAAGGTGCTGGACGCCGCCTTATACATCCGATCCAATTCTTTGTCCCGCGCATGCAAGGCCGCCCCTAACACCGCATTGTGATCGCTGTAAGCAGAAATCGCATCCCGCAACAAATGATCCGCTAAGGTGTATAACGGCTCGATCAAGGTCGCATCCGGCAAGTCTTGGCTCGCACTGATCTTCTTGGCGCGCTTCGCAATGCTTGTCGCATGATCCGCGATCCGCTCCAAGTTCATCGAGATTTTCATCGAGGAAACCACCAAGCGCAAATCCGTCGCAACCGGGTGGAAACGAACTAAAATCTCCATTCCTAACTGGTCAATCTTCCGCTCGGAATCATCCACCTCGTCATCATCCGCAATCACGGCATTCGCCAACTCGGAATTCCGCTCCAACAAGGCCCGGATCGCACGTTCCAAATTGTGCCGGGATTTCGCAGCCATGGAAATTACCTCGGATCGCAGCGCCGTAATGGCTTGGTCGAAGTCGCGGAGAATATGAGCAGTATGCATTGGTTGTCAGGGGATGAATGGCTTAACCGAAACGCCCGGAAATATACGCTTCCGTGCGCGAATGGGAAGGTGAGGTGAAGAT
>JBILPN010000284.1:0-5307 GCA_044373865.1 Luteolibacter sp.
TCCACACCACCTCAGTCATGCAGTCTGACGAGGCCTTGGAGCGCGTCGCGTTTGAATTCATCGAGGACATGTATGAGGACGGCGTGGTCTATGCGGAAGTCCGCTTCGCCCCCGTCTATCACACGCAGCGCGGGCTCACCCAGGACGAGGTGGTCGCCGCCGTGGTCCGCGGCCTAGAACGCGGGGAGCGGACTTACGGCGTCCAATGGGGGCTGATCATCTGCGCCATGCGCCACTTGTCTCAATCGTTGGAAGCTGCGGAACTCGCCATCCGCCACCGCGACATCGGCGTGGTCGGCTTCGATCTGGCTGGCGGCGAGGACGGCTTCCCACCGAAAAAACACGTGGCGGCCTTCCAAGCCATCGAGCGTGCCAATTTTAACATCACCCTCCACGCCGGCGAGGCCTACGGCACGGAATCCATCTGGCAAGCTCTTCAATACTGCGGCGCTCACCGCCTCGGCCACGCAACCCGCCTCCGCGATGACATCGAGGTCCAAACCGACGGATCTTTGAAACTCGGACGCCTCGCACAATACATCCTCGACCGCCGCATCCCCCTGGAAATGTGCCTCCTCAGCAATCTCCACACCGGGGCCTGCCATGACCTCAAGGACCACCCATTCGGCATTTTCTTCCGCAATGGATTCCGCGTCTGCCTCAACACCGACGATCGCCTCATGAGCGACACGTCCATGACGCTTGAAACTCATCTCGCCACCGAACTCTTTGATCTCACCATCAATGACTTGGAAAAACTAACGCTGAACGCCATGAAGAGCGCTTTTGCCCACTTCGACAAACGCTTGAACCTCATTTTTAACACGATTAAACCCGGCTTCGACCACGCGCGCACGCTGCTCCTGTGAACGCGGCTTGCCGGATCGCGCGCGCCGGCCAAAGCTCGCCCCACGCACCATGCCCGCCATCCGCCACTGCCGCTTCACCGCCATCGACTTCGAGTCCGCCGGTGCCGCTCCCGGCAAGACCGACAGCCCGGTCCAAGTCGGAATCGCCTCTTGGTCACCCACCACCGGCCACGCCGCACCCTTCGTCTCATACCTCCACACGGATCAGGAAATCCACTGGTCGGCTCGTAAAATCCACGGCATCGGCCCGGAGCAGCTTGCCTCCGCGCCCACTCTGCTCTCGCTCTGGCCGGAATTGAAACAACGCCTCGCTGGCTGCATCGTCGTGGCGCATGGCAAGGGCACGGAAAAACGCTTTCTCCGCAGCTTCCCCGGCCACGGCTTCGGGCCATGGATCGACACGCTGCTGATCGCCCGCGCCGCCTGGCCCGCACTCCCGGACCATTCGCTCGGCGCACTCTGCCACACCCACCAACTCACCCCCGCGATCGAGGCGCTGGTCCCCGGAAAATCATGGCACGACGCGCTTTTCGACGCGGTCGCCTCACTCGTCCTGCTCGCGCATTTCACCGAGACCCACCCTGTCGCGGAACTCCCGATCTCCGCACTCATCCAGCCCGACACATCTCGCTGGCACCGGCTCCACCGTGGCTGAAATTTTCCGCAATTTTCCCAAAACCCCGCGTTTCACTCGCATGAGTCCTTTCCTTGCCCCCCGCTTGCTCGCCGCTCTCATCAGCAGCTTTTCCGCTGATCTCACCGCCCAAGACGCAGCTCCCACTGCCGATGCCGCAGACGCTGCCCTCGTCCGCGCACTGCTCGCGGAGAATCTCTCATCACGCACCTTTTCCTTCGCCACCATCGCCTCTGCATGCTCGGGAAAACGCGTGATCCCACTCTCTCAAGACCCCGCTCACACGCGCGTCACCCAGGCCATTCACGGCGCTCTCGCCGCCTCGCTCGCCCAGCTCAACCGCGCGGACTCTCCTGTCCGCAAGCTCCGCCGCATCAACGAGGCTTCACGGTTTTTTGAAGAAGCGATTTTAAAACACATCAACTCGCAACCCGGGCTTTCCTGCGAAATCCCTCCAAACCGCGCGGGAATTCACCAACGCTCCGGCTACCCTGACCTCCGCATCGTCGATCATGCCTCACAGACGGTCTTCTACCTCGACCCCAAACTCGTCGAACACGGCTCTGCCGAAAGCACCTTCCGCACGTTTTACTTCGAACCGAAAAACGAAACTCTCAAAATCACCGAGGACGCTGTGCACCTTCTCGTCGGCATCGAACACGATGGCAAAAGCCGCCTCTGGACCTTCTCCGGCTGGCGGATTGTCGATCTCTCCAGCCTCCGCGTCCGCCTCAAAGCGGAGTTCCAAGCCTCCAACGCCGACCTTTACCAAAAAACCAAGCTTTCCCTCCCCGACTCAGCGCCCTAACTTCCACCCGGAATGACCCTACCTCCCAAGCGCACCAGCGGCTCCGTCGCCATGGACGACTACCTCGAACAGATCCTCCATCTGATCGAGCAGAAAGGCTACGCTCGCGCCGTGGACATCTCGAAAAACCTCGGCATCTCACAAGCGAGCGTCACCAACATGCTCCAACGCCTGGACGCGGAAGGCCTCGTCAAACACGAAAAATATCGCGGCACCATCCTCACCGACGAGGGGCACCGCATCGCCCGCGCCATCATCGAGCGCCACGAGACGCTCACCCGTTTCCTCCGCCTCTTCGGCATCGATGAACAAACCATCTATCACGACGTGGAGGGCATGGAACACCACGTGTCCCGCCCCACGCTCCGCGTCATCCGAGCCCTTGCAGAAACCTTGGAGGCGGACCCGGAATTGCTCAATCGCGTCCTGCAAAAGAGCCAATCAAGCTAAGTCCGCCTCCCACGCACGCTCTCAAGCTCAAGGCAAAAGCTCGGTGATGCGCGCCGCCAAGCTCGTCGGCGTCGCCAAATGCTCCACCGTCAAATCCTCCGGCCCCAGCTCAATGCCGTAGCGATCTTCCACCGCAGCGATCAATTGCACCACCGCCGCCGAGTCCAGACCCGCGCCTGCCAGATTTCCATCTTCCGGGAAATCCCAATCCAGTTCCAAGACCCCTTCGTCATTCAACCAATCGATCAATTCCGTGGGGGTAGGTGAATTTTTCTTCGTTACTTCCATGTGTGGAAAAACGGTGCGATGCCTCTCCCGCCCCTTCAAGCGGAAAGCTTCGCAAATTTCGTTTTCGGGGAAATCCACCCACTCCCTTTCTCCGCCCTCACCTGAGCGACAACGCAAAAACCAAGGAATCTCGCCCGCTCGCCTCGAACTGGACACGCCGCTCCAACGGCAAATCCAAAACCGTCGCCGGCGCATACCCAAGCTTGCCAACAAAAAATTCCGCCGCCCGGTTGCTCAACGCAAAAACCCGCGGAATCCCGCGCTCTCGCGCAAGCGCCTCAACATGGCGCACCAACTCAATGCCATAGCCCCGCCCCTCATGCGCCTGCTTCACATACAAGCACGCGACCTCCGCACACGCTTCGTCACGATACTCATGCAAGGCAACACACCCGACCACGTTGTCATCAATCGCCATCACATGGAAATCTCCCAAACGCGACTGGATGTCTTCATAGGTCCGCGCCACCAACTTGGTCCGCCGCACGGATCTCCCGATCATTCCTAGCAGCTCAGGAATATCCTCCTCGCGCAGCGGCCGGATGACGCGGTAGCTATCGGCGTGGATCATGGTTCCCACCCCTTCGTTGGAAAACAATTCGTCCACCAAAACGCCCTGTTGCCGCCCATTGAGAACATGCACCCGCGGCACCCCGCGGTGACAGGCCACCGCCGCCGCACGCAACAACGCCGCCCCACTCGCATCGGTCCGCCCCGTCAAGGACTCGGCCTCGGCCGCCCGGATCGCATGCGCCGGCGCGCCATCAATCAAAATCGCCTCTTCCAACAAGGTGATGATCTTGGCAACTCCCACTCCTCGTGCGAAATCCACCACCGGCAAATCCAGCGGCCCGGTCGCAGAAGCATCAATCACCGCAGACTGCCCACGCGCCAAAATCTCCAAGGTCTCTCTCACCGCCAAAGGATCGGTGATCGGCCGGGATACCCGCGCGGCCATGATCTCGCACTCCAAGGTCCAATCATACAAATCCTTCAAATCCCCGCCCAAGACTCCCAACACCAGTTTTACACCCAAATCCTCCAAAACCGCCAAATCCAACAAGGACTCGGCAACCGCTGGCTCCGGCAAAATCCCAGCCTCAATCAGGACAAAAAACACCTTCCCCCGAAACTGGGGGATATACTGGAGAACTTCTCGCACGTCACTTTGCTGCGCCACGCTCTTTTCCTACCAAACTCCACCCCACTCGCAAGCGCGCGTTGCATCACACGACCTTTGTTTTCGACTGGCTGACTCTCTAATACCGTGCATCGTTCCCCACGGACCCTCAAATCCTCACCGCCATGACCCAAGAACTTGCCCAACTCCTCCGCAAACGCGTCGCCATCATTGCCGACCACGCCTGGCGCGACGAGAACCCGGCTTCTCACCTAGACGCTCTCAAATCCATCTCGGAGGAAATTTCCGCTTGGTCGCTCGCACACCGCTCGACCCTCGACCCGCAACTCCGCCACTTCCTCAGCAACGCGAGCTTCCAAAAAGCTCTCTCTCACGTGGAAAATCTCACGCAGAATTCAAACACTCTCTAAAATTTCTGTTCAAAACCCATTCCTTCGCTTCGTATCACACGCATTCATGAAATTCATCGTCAATCTCTTTGCCGTGGCCCTCGCCTGCGCTCTCGGCTACGTCGCAGAACCTCACCTGCGACAACAACTCACCGGCCAAGCCCCGGAATCAGGCATCACAGCCCCAGCGGCAAATAACCCACCTGCCCCGGCACCGCTTCCGCAATTCGACTTTTCAGCGCTGTCACAAAACCAACTCCCGCCCCAAGTCGTCCTCTACGCGGACGCGAAGGTCACGGACGCATCATCCGGTATCTCTCTCAAAATCGAAGCCGGCAGCCGCGTGAAACTCATCCGCCTCGATGGCGAAAATGCAATCGTCAGCCCCGGCCAAGGCGCGTTTGAAGGCATCGTCCCCATCAACGGCACCGACCTCGCGGAACAGCTCGCCGCCAACCCACCCAGCGCCACGCAAGAACCTCCCACGCCAAGCGCGGCGGAACCGGTCGCGGCCACCCCAGCGCCTGAAGCCACCCCAAGCGCGGAAGTCACCGCACCCACTCCCGCCGCCGAACCCGCGCCAGCACCGGAACCCGCCCCCGCACCTGCCGCGGCGGCTGACGTCGTCAGCGCCATGCAGGCCAGCATCCGCGCCGGCCAAATCAAGGAGTTTAAATTCGACCAAGTCCAAGAATGGACGGAATCCCCAGAGGAAAGCATCGACGGCG
>JBILPN010000285.1:0-5298 GCA_044373865.1 Luteolibacter sp.
ACGACCGCGGCATCGAACGCGTCAACGCAAGCTTGGCCGGTCGCCCGGACCTGATGGGCAAACGCACATCCATCACCCTCGCCCAAGGCATGACAGGAATGTCGGAAAACGTGTTTCTCAACATCAAGAATAAATCAAAAATCATCACCGCCGACATCGAATTGCCTGAAGGAACCATCGCGAACGGAACCATCATCGCACAAGGCGGACGCTTCGGCGGATGGTCACTCTACATTAAAGACGGCATCCCGGCGTATCATTACAACTATCTCGGATTGGAGCAGTTCTCCATCGCCGCCAATGAAAAAATCCCCAGCGGGAAAAGCCAACTCCGCTTCGAGTTCAACTACGATGGCGGCGGCCTTGGAAAGGGCGGAATAGGCACCCTCTTCATCAACGGAAAGAAGCTTGCGGAAGGCAAGATCCCGCGAACTCAATCCATGGCGTTCTCCGCCGATGAAACCGCGGATGTTGGCATGGATCTCGCCACGCCCGTCGTGAAAAGCATCGGGTCAGAAGCCAAATCCAAATTCACCGGCACCCTTTCAAAACTGACAGTTGAGGTAAAATAAGGACTGAAGCCAAAAACTAACAAATTTTACCACGACTGACAATCGCCATGAACAAAGCCGCACTAGCGAACAGATAGGTCTCCGCACCATTGCCAATCTCAAACCACGCGAAACCAAAACACCTTGTCTCCATGATTCCACAACCACGAATTGCAATCACTCTCGCTCTCTCGACCATTGCCGCTTCAGCGGGAAGCAGCATCACCCACCCAAGCAATCCAGAAACCCTCACCACCTCTGAAGATTCCATCTCGGTCCGAGCCGCCACCTATCTCTGGGCCACGGATCTAAATGGTGAAATGTCCATCCGCGGCAATACCTTTCCCGTCGATGTCGGATTCGATCAATTGGTGGATAAAATCGATTTTGCTTTCATGGGCCTGCTTGAAGTTGGCCACGGGAAATGGAGCGTTGCCACCGATCTGTTCTACGCAAAACTCAGCTCTGACGCTTCGACAAACCGCGTGAATGCCGAAAGCGAGCTTGAACAGTTCATTGGCAACTTCGTCGTCTGCTATCGCTGGATTGACCAAGACAAAACCCGCTTCGACACCTTTGCAGGTGCACGCGTCAACTGGATGGAAACCGACGTCGATCTCGAGTTCCGCAACGGCACCACTTGGAGCGGTTCCGGCGACCAAACTTGGATCGACCCAATCATCGGCATGCGCTTTCAAAACGATTTTTCAGAGCGCTTTTTCTTTCGAGCCTTAGGCGACATCGGCGGCGGCGGAATTTCCTCAGACATCACCTGGCAAGCGATGGGAGCGATCGGTTATCACATCAACGAGTGCAGCTCCGTCGCCCTTGGCTATCGTGCAATCGGCACGGATTATTCGCACAATGAAATCCGCTATGACATCACCAGCCATGGATTGCTGTTGGGCTATGAATACAAATTTTAAGAAGCACTGATGATTCATTATTCCGCCCCAGCAAGCCCGGACCCCCTCGCTCATGCAGCTCAACCCCATCCACCTCTGCTGGCTTGCAGCATGGGCTTTCACCGCCTGTTCGCCAACTGACCAGGCCCCGAGAGCACCACTGCCGTCCACCGCTCTTGCGCAGTTGAAGGCAGCGCAGAAAGCGACAAGAAGCGACGAAGAACGCCTGGTTCTCTATCTAAACTCCGCACGGCTGGCCTCTGCAAACCTGAGCTCCAGCGAGTCCGCGCGCCAAGTTTATAATTCCGCCGCTGCGGATCTCACGGTTCTGCTCCGCACCGCACAGAATGGCGCGCTTTGGAACCAAAAACTAACACTCAAGGCCGGTCCATCGAGCTATCAGTTGCGTTTCGCCAAAGGCACACGCAATGGCATTTGGAATCCTGCATATTTCACTTCACTCACCCATGCTGACCGAGTGAGGCTCAAAACCATCAAGCGCAGCCAGCGCCAGATCGGCAGCGGTGGCGCTCTCGTTGGCATCCGGAAAAACAAGCCTTTGGAATCCTTCTCACCCTGGGTTGGCGTCACCGCTCCAGTCACCGCAGTGCTGGATTTTCATGGTGCGGATGCCACCTTGTCATTGCTCGATCCCACCCACCAATCCAGCACACTCATCGCGGGAAAACCGCAGAACTTGGAAGCAAATTTCTCTGCACCGCTCGCCTACTATCCTCAAAAGCCCGAACTGCTAGAAGGTATCCTAGGCGCGCTCCGAGTCGCTCAGCACATGGAAAGCACCGGCCTCTACATGCTGCAACCCTACGATCCTGAACGCACTCCTGTCATCTTTGTGCATGGCTTGATTTCCACCCCCCGCATGTGGCGCAATGTCATCAACGAGCTCGAATCCGACCCCATCATCCGCCGCCGCTATCAATTCGGCGTGTTTTCCTATCCGACTGGCAACCCGCCGCTCTACTCGGCACTCCGGCTCCGCGACGACTTGGCAAAATTTTACCAACAGCACCCAAAAGCCCCCGACTGCGTGCTCGTCGGCCACAGCATGGGCGGTATCCTCTCCCGCGCCCAAGTCACGACTCTCCGCCGCAGCGACTGGAATGAAATTGGAGCCGAAAACGCCCAACGCCTGTTCGCCAAGGTCAAATCGAACGACCTCATCCACCGCGCCACCCTCTTTACTGCAAATCCAAAAGTCGCACGCACGGTCTTCATCTGCACCCCACACCGTGGCAGCGAAATGGCCATTGGCAGCCTCGGGCAACTCGCCGTCCGCCTGATCGCCCTACCCTCCGACCTTGCCAGCACCCTCACCTCCACCTTGGGCGAGTCCTTGGCCATTGTCACCGGCGATCCAAACCGCCTACCTAACAGCATAGCCGGACTTTCACCGAAAAACCCCACGTTCAAGGTGCTGGAAAACCGTCCGCTTGAAACACCGCATCACTCGATCATTGGCGACCGCAGCAAGGGAGACACACCCAACAGCACCGACGGCGTCGTTGGCTATTGGAGTTCCCACCTGAAGTCCGCGCAGTCGGAATCAATCGTTCCCGGCCCCCACGGCGCGTGTGAACTTCCTGAAACGATCGAGGAAATCAAGCGCCTGCTGCGGCTTCACCTCAACTCAGCACCCGCCCGCCAACCTCCTAACAATTCGCGAGGCCGCTGACCCGCATTTCCGAGCAGGCACGCGGTCCCAAGCGCTCTTGCCAGTGAAAACCGGAAATCCAGTCCTGCCTTGACCCGCAGCAGCCACCGCCGCATCGTCCCGCCATGGAGACGACCGCAGTCCGAAACTTGCGACATCACGGAATCACGCGCCTTACCTGGCCAAGGGAAATTTCCACCCACGCCGGGCAAGCCGTTTTCACCGTGATGCCTTGAAGCCATGCGCGTCCTCTCCATCGACCCCGCAGTCCGCAACACCGGTTACGCCATTCTTGAGGGCGACCCGCGCAAGCCCGCAGTCCTCGCCTTCGACGTGATTTCCATCCCAAAGTCCATCGTCCAGTCCGCAGCGCTCTCAGCCATCAAGACCCACCTCGTCAACATCATCCAAAAATTCCAACCCGACGAGGTCGCGGTCGAAGGGATCATCTACGTTCAGTCCCACCAGACTGCGATTTCCATGGGAGCTGCGCGCGCTGCGGCACTCATCGCCGCAGCGGATCATGGACTGAAAATTTACGAATACTCGCCGAAAAAAGTCAAAATGGCGGTCGTCGGCAATGGCAATGCCGACAAAAGCCAAGTCGCCTTCATGGTCCGCGCCATCCTCGGCCTAGCCGTGACACCCCCGGCCGACGCCGCCGACGCACTCGCCATCGGCATGGCCCACCTCCAAGCATCCGACCCTCTCAAGGCGAAACTGCTCGACCGCCGCCTCGTCTAGTCCGGCCCCAACATCCCCAAGCTCCAACCCACTGCCACCTTGCTAGAAATCCGCCACCTCCCAAACCCGATCGACTACGATGCCGGATTGCAGCTCCAGCAGAAGCAGGTGGATTCCATCCTCGACGGCAGCGGACACGACACGATTTTCCTGCTAGAGCACAACCCGGTTTATACCATTGGCCGCCTCCGTGACCGCTCCTCACTGCGCGATCCATCAACGCTTCCGCACGCCGTCCATGAGACAAACCGCGGCGGCCAAGCCACCTATCACGGCCCCGGCCAGCTCGTTGGCTATCCGATTCTAAATCTCGCCCCACGCGGAAAAGACCTTCACGAGCACCTGCGAAAAATCGAGGAAGCGCTCATCCGCGCCTGCCAAAGCTTCGGCGTCCAAGCCACCCGCCGCGACGGACTCACCGGGGTTTGGGTGGAAGACCGCAAACTCGCATCGATCGGCGTCGGCGTCCGGAAATGGGTCTCGATGCACGGATTCGCCATCAACATCACTCGCGAATGCCTCCCGCCCTTTTTCGCCATCACCCCCTGCGGCATTGATGGAGTGGCCATGAGCTGCCTTGAAAATGAAGCCAAGCGCGACATCAGCGTTGCCACTGCCGCAGCCGCCATTGCTCACGAACTTCGCGCCCAATTCTAAGAAAATGCCGGATCTCTCTTTGGAAATTGCCCTTCAGAACCGCGGCGTGCCATGGGTGGCCGGCATCGATGAAGCTGGCCGCGGCCCGCTGGCCGGCCCAGTCGCTGCCGCCGCCGTCATTTTACCACCCGGCTTCACCTGCCCCGGCCTGGATGACTCAAAAAAAATCTCCGCACCCCGCCGCGAATCCTTGTTTGAGCAACTCACGACCCATCCGGAAATCCGTTGGGCCGTCGCCACTGCCGACCACGAGGAAATCGACCACCTCAACATCCTCCGCGCCACCCACCTCGCCATGCGCCGGGCCGCGGAAGCCATCACGCCAGCCCCCCAGCACTGCCTCATCGACGGCCTCCCAGTGAAAAATTTCCCATTTCCTCACGACGGCATCGTCAAAGGCGACGGACTTTCCCTCTCGATCGCCGCCGCCAGCATCATCGCAAAAGTCACCCGAGACCGCCTCATGCGTGAAATTGACCTCGAGTTTCCGCACTACGGATTCGCCAAACACCAAGGCTACGGCACCGCCAGCCACCTTGAAGCACTGCGGATCCACGGGCCATGTCGTCACCACCGCCGCTCCTTCCGCCCAGTCGCCCAACTGAATTTACCGCTCGACTGACCCACCCGCCCAATCGCAATCCCCCCCACTTTTGAAACGCCCAAGATCCCGGAACCTCCTTGCTTGGTTCGTCCGCCGCTTCAGCCGCGCGCTCAACACCCCCACCCAAATCGTTGCCAAAGACGGCCGGTTACACGACCGAAATTG
>JBILPN010000494.1:0-3363 GCA_044373865.1 Luteolibacter sp.
CGTCCCCCAAACCTGCCCACGAAACGCCGTGCTTCCGCGCATAATACCAAGTAAAAATCCCCAATCCCAGAATCCCTCCATGACTGGCCATGCCACCCTCCCACACCCGCAAAATCATCAGCGGGTCTGCCACTACCCCCTCCCACCCGACCTTCGGAATTTGGTAGAAAATGATGTATCCAAGCCGTCCCCCCAGAAAAACACCAAACAAGGCCGCCGCCGCAATGAAATCACCAGTCTTCTCCGGCGGCAGAACCCACAATCCTCTGCGCGCCAAGTGCCGCAATAATAGGAAGCCCGCCACAAACGCCAACAAGTAAGCCAGACCATACCACCGCAAGGCCAGGCCACCGAAAATTGGCAATGCCACCGGATTCAAATCATGCACATAAATCGCCAACACGCACGCATCTCACACCACACACGCTCATCGCGCAAGCCATGACAATTTCACAATTCTTCATGATGGGATTTTGTAAATCTCTGCGTAAATTACCGCCATGCCGAGCAAGCAGGATATCCTCGACCTTCAATTCATCGATGCGCGCCACAAACTCATCGATCTCGCCGCGTTCCTCGATCGCATCGATCGCCACCCCGGCGCGGATGACCACCGCTTCGCTGCGCTGAAATCAGCAATCCCGCTGCTCCTCGCTGAGCGCCCAGACCGCGCAAAAGCGGTGCTTGAGGCATTCTCCGACCACTCAGTCCATCTGCCGCAAAGCGCTGCATTCCAAGGAGCCACCGGTGCCGCACTGCCTCAAGAATAAGCACCGCTCCTCGCACAAAACTTTTAAAATCAGCAGCTTAGATCAAAGAAATTTCCTATGAAATACATTGAGCCACACGCCCACATGGTCAGCCGAACCACCGACGACTACGAGAAACTTGCTCTAGCCGGTTGCGAGGCTCTGTGTGAACCCGCCTTCTGGGCCGGCTTTGACCGTTCGTCTGCCGATGGCTTTTACGACTATTTCCGGCAACTCACCGAATACGAACCCAAACGCGCCGCAAAATTTGGCATCAAGCATTTCTCATGGCTCTGCATCAACCCGAAGGAAGCCGACGACCCTGGCTTCGCACGCGAGGTCATGAGCCTGATTCCGCAGTTTCTCGACTGCCCGAGCGTGCTTGGCATCGGCGAAATCGGACTGAATAAAAACACTCGCAACGAACTCACCATCTTCGAAGAACACGTGCAGCTCGCGGTGGACCGCGACTTGCCAATCCTGATTCACACCCCTCACCTCGAAGACAAACTCAAGGGAACCCGTCTGATTCTTGATTCCCTCGCTTCATTCTCCAAGCTGGACCGCGCCAAGGTCATCATCGACCACGTCGAGGAACACACGGTCGGCCTCGTCCTCGACTCTGGCTACTGGGCAGGCATGACGCTCTATCCGGAAAGCAAGTGCACGCCAAACCGCGCCATCGACATGCTGGAAATTTATGGCAGCGAGCGGCTCTGGATGAACTCCGCCTGCGACTGGGGCGTCTCGGACCCGCTCGCCGTGCCGAAGTGCGCTCTGGAAATGAAAAAACGCAAGCACAGCGCAGCCGAAATCGAACGCATCATCTACCAAAATCCCCGCGATTTCCTCAGCCAATCGCCGCGCTTCCAACTCTGAACGGCAGCCGCTCAGGTGAGCCCAAAAATCCAACCTTCGACACCTGCCGTCGTTCTCTGGGGTGCGTTTAAATCCGGTTCAAAAAAGCGACTCAAGCGCCCCGCCACCTGAGCCTCTCGCATCCACCGCGCTGCGCTGTAGGCATCGTGCTGGTGAGAATCCCGCCCCTCACTCGGGTAGGACCCGCTCCACAGCGCAGGGTAAATTTCGGCAATCACCGAGCAATTCCCCTCAATCCGCCACCCGTCGAATGGCCAGAAATGCAGGCCTGCTCCGAGCTCCCGCCGCAGGTAGCGCAGCCACGGCAAGCCGGCATGCGTTGACTTGGCGACACTCCCCGGCACATCGAAATGGAATACGGACTTCGCCTTGCCTCGCTCATCCGCCAAGCGCCGCCAGCGTGAATCTCCCGTCCGATTCAAGCCGTTTCCATAGCGGCCTTCTCTCACAAAATCCACATACATCTCGCTTTCATCGGTCGGCCAGTGTTCGCAAAAATCATCCAAAAACCCTCCCCATTCGGGCGGAAGGCGATGCACCTCAAAGTAACGAATCGGAAAGGAAAACGCGTGATCCACCCCCACCATCGTGGGCGGTCCGTCGCGAAGCTCTCCGACCAACCATTCCGCGAGACCGCGCCGCGTCCAATGCTTGCGCGGACTCGGCGGCGGCAAAATTTCCCGCGGACCAAAGCTTGGCCCGGCCTCGTACACTCGCAAGCCCGCCAAACTGCTCCCGGGCGTCGCTGCTCCAGAGTAATCAATTCCCAAGAACCTATCGAAGCTCACCATGCCGCAATAAAGACGCGCATCACCACTGGCTTCAATTGAAAATCCCACCAAAAACCATTTCAGGGCACGAGAATCACCTTCAACAATCCTTCCGTGTTGTGTGTCAAGCGGGCGAACCACTCCGCACCATCCTCCAGCGGTGCCAGCACGCTGAGCAATGGCTTGACTTGCACGGAGCCGTCCTCAATCCGTCGGATGGCCTCTGGATACTCGCCGGAACAGGCGCAAGACCCTCGCAAGGTAAGCTGGCGCGTGACAATTTCCTGCAAGGGCATCGGCACACTTTGTTGCAAGTTTCCTAGCAGCACCAGCGTCCCGCCTTTGCAAATACTCCGAACCGCAAGGTCCACGGTCTCCGCCGTGCCCACGACCTCAAATGCCACGCCCGCGCCGTCACCACCGCACATTTCCCGCAATTGCATGGCAAGATCGACCTCTTGGGCCGAAAAAATCTGCGTGGCACCCAAGTGCTTGGCCATGGCCAGACGCTTGTCATCCAAGTCCACCGCAATGACTTCCTTCCACCCGCGCGCCTTCAACACCTGCACCACCAAAAGCCCAATCAAGCCAACACCCACCACGATCGCTGGCTTGTCCATGACCGGCGGAGCTAAATTCACCGCATGCAGCGCAATCGCGACCGGCTCGGCAAAGGCGGCCATCCCGAAATCCAAGGAATCCGGCAATGGATGCAAAATTCGCTCGGAAACCACCACTTGCTCAGCAAAACAACCTTGGCGGCGGTATTCCTGACAGGAAACTCCAAGCACACGCCGATTCTCGCACAAATTAAAATTTCCCTCCCGACACTCGCGGCAGTGACCACAATATTCCGTGGAATCAAAGGTCACTCGGTCGCCAATCTTCCAATTCTCAACCCCTTCTCCTAGCTCGGAAATGACCCCTGCCGCTTCGTGTCCCATGATGATCGGCGGAATCCGCCG
>JBILPN010000286.1:0-5279 GCA_044373865.1 Luteolibacter sp.
ACCTGCGCCCCGGCGTTTGCCTGCCAGCACTCACTCATGCATCCCCAGTCAAACAGGAACTCATCGCCGACGGATTCGACGTGCTTTGCGTGCGTGAACTGACGGGCGGAATTTACTTCGGCACGCCAAAAGGCCGTGAGGAACGCAACGGCGAGCCCGTTGCCTTCGACACCATGGTTTACCAAAAGAGCGAAATCCAACGAATCGCCCGAGTTGCCTTCACCGCCGCGATGGGCCGGAAAAAGCAGCTTCTCTCGGTGGACAAGGCGAATGTGTTGGCGTCCTCGGTGCTCTGGCGCGAGACGGTCATCGAAATTTCCAAAGAATTTCCCCAAGTCGAATTGTCGCACATGTATGTGGACAACGCCGCCATGCAACTCATCAAACGGCCCGGCTCCTTCGACGTCCTCGTCACGGAAAACCTCTTCGGCGACATCTTGTCGGATGAAATGGCCATGATCTCGGGCTCGCTGGGCATGCTGCCATCCGCCTCGCTTGGAAAACAACGCGAGGACGGTCTCTACTTCGGCCTCTACGAACCATCCGGCGGCTCCGCACCCGACATCGCGGGCCAGGGAATTGCCAACCCCATCGCACAAATCCTCTCGCTCGCCATGCTTCTGCGCTTCTCTCTCGGGGAAATCGAAGCCGCAGACGCCATTGAGGCCGCCGTTGCCAAATCCATCGCCGATGGCTTCCGCACCGGCGACATCGCCACCCGGCAAGCTGGCGAAATCAAGGTTGGGACCGCAGCCATGGGCGACGCGATCCTTGCGCGCCTCTGAGGCTCGGCAATCACCGTCATTTCCTACGATTTTCCTCAACGGCACCGCTCATGCGTTGCCGTTGAAGTCGTGGTGAAATTGCTCTCGATGCCCTAAAATTGCTCCCGGCACCCTGCACGCGCCAGCTGAGTGACTTCGCACAGACAAGAAACTCCCCCGGAAAAAAAGACAAAAAAGAAGCGGCCCGGCTGATCATCCCCCTAGGAAAAACCCATTAACCCGGGAGGCATCTCAGTCGGACCGCCTTGTCTTGCGACGCAGAAGAATTACCTCGGATTTCCGGACTTGGCAAGATTTAAGTGCAATAATTTCGATTTTTTTAAAAAATCAACGAAAACCCAAGTTTGGGAGCGCCTCAAGCTTGGCATTCGAGCTCATTCCCACTCGACCACGATGAGCGAAACCCCTTGTCGTGGCAGGGAAAAATCCAGCACGGCCAGATGATCCTCAATGGCAAGCGACGTGGGAGCGCCAAGCATCGCAAGTTTTCCAGACTGCTCGAGTTCGGCATATTGCGCAGCGCTTGGGTTTTGTGGCTCGCCGAGAGCTTTCCACAAGGTGTAGGCGTTGCTGTGCGTTTCATCGATCCGGAAATGCCGGACCTTCGCCAGCCCCGTCGCCGGTGGCAGGCCCGGCACACGCAGGGTGACTGCGGCATCCGGCCCCTCGACGTCATCGTCATGGTAATGCCAAACCAACACGGCGAGGCGCTTGCCGTCCAAGCTCGCCAGCGCCGAAACATCCGGCGTTTTGCGCACTCCTTCTTTGACGATTTCAAGCAGGGGAATCTCCGCATCACTGCGCGTCGCCAACCGCTTGCCGGACATCTGGCTGAACATTCTGAAAACATTCAGCACCGGATGATTGATCCCATTGCTGGACAAAACACGGAAGCCAGCGAAGTAATCTTGGTCCTCAAACTCAAATGCCCAGGTCAGCGCGCCTTCCAGATTCACGCCATGTTTCGCGGCGAGCAGATGCTTTCTCGCAAAACTTGCAGCCGTGTAGCTCGAATACATCGTGCCGTTTCGATAGCCATTTTGAGGTCCTTGGCAGGCCGCACAACCCTCTGGATCCGACTCGCCAATGACGATCGGTGTCTCGCGAAACTCCGGATACTTGGCGATCGCCGCGAACGCGCTGTCGATGTTCTGCAACTGACTGGCAATGCCCATGCGCACATGCCCGTCCACAAATTTAGGCGACCCCTTGGCGTGAAACGAAATCAAATCGAGCGCGGTCCCCTTCTGTCCGGTCACCGCATTGGTCCCGTGCAGGCAGTGGTCGAGAAATTTTCCTAACCAAGCACCACCCGTGCCACCCGCAGTTTCAGGCCCGCCGATGCGTGCGGTGGGCAGGGCGCGGCGCACCCCTGCCACGGAATAATCATAGAGTTTATAAAACTCCGCGGGTGTCCCCTTCCAATACCCGATGTTTGGCTCGTTCCATGGCTGCCACCACCAAGTCTCCACCTCCGCCCGCCCGTATTTCTCCACGCAATGCTTGGTCCACTGATAGCAAAGCTCGCTCCATTTCGCGTAGTCCTTCGGAGGTGCCGCCCAGCCGAGATAGATCTCTTCATACCTCGCCTTCGGAGTCCAGTGATGCCGATACGGCTCAGGCTTGGTGGAAAGCGCCTGCGGCATGAATCCAAGCTGCACGTATGGGCGCACGCCGCGAGCAAGATAGCTGTCAAAGATCCGGTCGGTGAGGGTCCAGTCATAGATCGGATTTCCCTGCGCGTCCTCGGTGTAGGCATTGGTGCTGCCCCACTTGAGCGCCGGGGTGCCGTCGCCGGTGGTGAGCAAATTGTGCGCACGGAAATACACCTGCTGCGGTGCCAATTCTCCCAACTCACCCAGCAATTTCTTGCCGTCTTTCATGTAGGCATAGTTCGGCTCATCCGCCCCGAAATATCGCCAAATCGGCTTCAAGGGGCCAAGCGGCGCTGCGGCATCCACCTCAATTTGAACCGGAAAGGAATCGCCATGAGCTGCGGCGATCATGGCCACACCAAGGCCGCACGCGGCAAAAGTCTTCGAGAGCGAATCCAGCATTCCGCAATGATTCAAGACGCCGCTCCATGCGTCAAGTAACCCATTTGAATGATTCGATCAGGCGTGCCTTCTCACAGTTCAACTTCAGTCCAAACTTGGCGAAACCTGCCGGGAGTTCCTTCAGACACGCAACCGCCTCGTCATGGTTCTCGAAGCCGATCACAAAATCGTCCGCGTAACGCACCACGATCACTTCTCTGTGGCAGCAACTATACCGTCATAAAAGATCGTTTTCTGATCGCCCGGTAATCCCTCCCGCCCTTCAACCGCCAGCCAAGGAAAGTTGGCAGTCGTATAGGACCTTCAAAAACTACCCCTTTCCAACGTCTCAAGAATAGACTTGAATGCTGCGATGCATTGTTCGGCATCGCTGTTTATCCGGATGAAAAGCATATTGACGACGTGCATTTGAGTATAGTGGTTTCAGAGGATAAGTCCTATTAATCCGGATCTGGCATCAGTTCCGGCGGGCCATACATGGGTTCATCGCAGATAGTGCCGGAGCCGGGCGGCCACTCGCAGTCCTCGTGGAAAAACAGTTTCCAGAGGCGTTGCTGCATCCGGCCCTGTTCACCGTCCGGGCGGGTGAAGGGTTCCGGCCAGCACTTGAGGTAGAGGAAATGCGGGGTGGCCCGCTTCTCAATGAAAAAGTCTGCCGCAAGTGCTTCCTCCTTGGTGCATTTGGCATATTGCCAGAAGTGCGGACCAAGCCACATTTCAGCGGTAGGAACGAAGCTGACAATTGATGTGAGTTGCTTAAAGCGGCCTGGATTCAGGGAGATGTCAATAAATACTCTGTCCGGTTGAGGGATCGACCCTGGAAAAGGCTCCGTCCATGTCCGATACCCGGAAGGCATTTTCCCCCAGCGCGTTTCATAGAATCGATCTCCGGTTTTATCTCCCTGCCAGAATTGATATGAGTTGATATACTGCCATGCTCCGATACATACATGCTTGGCTATGACTTCCTCAATAAATAGAGCCCAATCAGAGGGTGCCTTGGCTTCATTTTCGATTAAGCATCCCAATTTGTAATCGTTCCTTGAACTTCGATAGTCAAGTAAGTAATAGTCCGTGGCTTTTGCAGATTTTCCGGCATAGACCTTAAAGCCCGACAGATTTCTGCTGGATATCAGGTCTCCTACATTCGTGCTGGGCAACTTGAGAATCTGTTCAGATTTCAGATCTTCCGGATGGCCCACCATCTGGCTCAAGTTTAAGTTTTTTGGCAAAGCGTCATGCGCAATCAAGAACATTATAAGAGTGTCCCAGACATCACGGACCGAAGACGGAAGATTGGCGAAGCCTATGGAAAAATGAACGCGGTTGGAAATCGAAGTCATGGCACAAGCTCAAATTCTTGAATGATAAGTTGAACGCGTCCTAGAATGCTACCGTTCGGGTCATCAATATAGTTCCGTAATGCTGTTTCCAGTTGATCGCTCCCCGATCCCGGCTTTTTCAATATGTGAAGTTTTAGACCGCTCGGAGGATTAGGAAGGTCAGCAAGGGCATCAACCGCATTTTTCATCGCATTATAAGCACCATCAGGGTTCTTGAGGGTCTTGATTTGCACATACTCTGCTACGGATTTCAGGTCGAATGCCTGGGCGGTGGGAAAGTGGGTGTAACCCGCATTCTTATAGAACCGCTTGTAAATGGCCAGTTCTCCGAGTATTCCCCGTATCCAGTAGTTGTGTGGAATGGCTGGTTCGTTGTTCACGATGGCAGGAACGTCGATTTCCCACAGGGGCGCTTCCAAGACCAATGAGGGTGCGGAGTAGAGTCTTTTTGAAGGCTTTGCGCTATGATCAAATTGAATCAGGGAAATCACTGCTTTTTAGGCTTTTTGTTCTCGGGTATCAGTTCTGGGGCTGGACATTGGTCATCGTGAATGGTGCCGAAAAGGTTTACCGATTGCGGCGGAGGCACAAGGGAGACTGCTTCTTGAATTATAGGCCTCGGTCTGATCGGAACTGGTGGCGGCGGTGCCGGAAGCGGCGGAGGGAGTTTCCGATTTCGGAATATCACAAATCCCCGCCAGATCCAGTATGCGGAGCCCGTCGTCAACACCAGCACAAATAGCACAAAGGCGACCTTGTCGCCCAGATCCGAAGAAACGGTTTTCGTATCCTCCTCGCTAAATCCGAATGACTTCAGAACGATGATTGATATCAACGTCGCCAACCCCGCCATGATGCCTATGCCAAGAAGACATCCGAACTTCATGAAGATCGCGCGCAGTATCCAGTTCAGGGATGAATTTTCTTTGGGCATGTCAGTTTGATTTCTTGAATGGCGGATAAATGCACCAGTAGCACCAGCTTACCCGTCGGTAATTTCCATTTATCTAGGCAAAGGCACTGGTCCCAACAACCGTATGCAAGCCTCTTGATCCATGCAGTCATGGATCGGTATGCCTCCGTCTTTTATGAAC
>JBILPN010000287.1:0-5275 GCA_044373865.1 Luteolibacter sp.
GAAGAAGCCCGCACAACGGAGAAGCCGTGGTTTCTCTACTTGGCCTTCAACGCACCTCACGCGCCGCTCCAAGCCCTGAGGCAGGACTACGAAAAATACCTCGGCCGCTACGACGCCGGTTGGGATGTCATCCGCACCGCCCGCTGCAAAAAACAAGCCACGCTCGGGCTCTTCGATGCTCCGGCGGAGGTCTCACCCCGCCCAAAACACATTCCCGCTTGGAATGAACTTTCCGAAACCCGCAAATCATGGGAAGCCCGCCGCATGACCGCACTCGCGGCGATGATCGACCGGGTGGACCAGGAAATCGGCCGCTTGCTCCGAAACATCGAGGCTCGTGGCGAGCTGGACGACACGATCATCCTATTTTTTTCCGACAATGGAGCCTGCCCCTACGATCGGAAAAGCCCCGGTGCAGATCGCCAGCCCTACGAGCCAGGCGCGGCCTGGAGCGACAGCACGGGCTGGGCTTGGGCGCGCAATGCACCCTTCCGTTTCTACAAACAAAACCAACACGAAGGCGGAATCGCCACGCCTGCCATCGTCCATTGGCCCGCGGGATTGAAAACCAAACCCGGCACGGTCGTCCACCAACCCGCCCATCTGGTGGATGTCCTGCCCACCCTTGCGGAACTCGCTGACGTGGAGATTCCGACCAAGTTTCCCGGTCGCAATCCAAGCCCACTCGCCGGAATTTCCCTCGCGCCCATCTTCGCAGGACAATCGCTCGGCTCACGTCCCCCGATTCACCTGCTCTTTGACACCGACCGAGGGCTGCGCGACGGAGACTGGAAAATCGTCAGTTTTCGCGGCAATCCATGGGAACTTTACCAAATTTCCAAAGACCGCGCTGAGACCCACGACGTCGCGAAAAACCACCCAGATCTCGTCGAGCGCCTATCCGCCCGCTGGCACGACATCGCCGCCAAAGAACAGATGATGCCTGAGTCCGAGCGTAGGCTGCCTCGGCGGCAACGCGAATCGAAAACCCATCCCGAGTGGACCAATTTCCGCAAACCGCTCAATCCCGAGGCTTCCGGAAAAACCGAGCCACAAGGCCGACGAGCAGAAGCAAAATAAGCGCAATCGCCCATTTCGGAAATCCGGAAGCTGGTGCCAAATCGTCGTATTTCCCTGACCCAGGTTTCTTGGCAGCCGCTGGACCTGGCACAGGAGCCGCCGTCTCAAAAGGTGAAATCAGCTCCGCCGCGCTCACCTGCGGCTGGCCCACCTCACCGCGCAATGCAGCGACGGCAGACGCCTCAACCGAGGTCGCGGAATTTCCAAATGAGTTCCGAATGTAGCTGAGAACCGCCGCAATTTGCGCATCGGTTTGGTATGCCATCGGTGCCATGCCTGCGGGGAAATTGTATTCCACCCCCTTGACCTTGATCGGCCCATGAAGACCACGGAGCTGGATGCGGATGAGGTTTTCCACCGGCCCCGTCACCCACTCAGACCCTGCCAAGGGTGGGCCAGCCGCCGTGCCCTCGCCCGCTTGACCGTGACAGGCACCACAAACAAGGTATTGTTGACGACCCATTTTCTGCACTTCGGGATCCAGCGCCGCGCCACCTGCCGCAGCCGCAGTTTCCGCCACAGCGGGCACCAACGTTGCGGGGTCCAGCAAGGTCGGCTCCGCACTTGGCCGAACCGATTCCCCTCCCTGCTTGAGGCTGACCAACCATGCAACAAGGTCTCGCAACTCGCTGGAATTCAACATTCCATCCATCGAAGGCATCGGCGAGACCGGCGGCGTGAAGGTCGCAATGTCGCTGCGTGAAACTCGCAAAAGCTTGCCACTGGAATCGATGTCCAAGGAATCACTCGTCTCGGCAATGAGGTTCCCAGTGAGGCTAGCGCCATTCTTCAAATCAATCAGCACCGCCCCAAAACCCGGGGTGATGACCGCACTCGGCGCAAGCATGGACTCAAGGAAATAGCGTGGATCCTGGTGGCGCTTGGCGATTCCTGCAAGGTTCGGCGCGGTTTCCCCGCCAGCAGCGTGACCGTCCTCGGCGCGGTGACAACGCATGCACTCGCTCGCCGGGTGCGAGGTGAATAGCGCGGCACCCGCGCTGGCATCTCCCCCCTCAAGCGCGACATTCCACTTGGCGAGCGGATCTGCATCTCGCGCCATTGCGCCCTCGTATGCGGCAAGAGCCGCCACCACCGCAGCACTCTTGCGTGTCTTTGCCGCTGCCAACAACTCGATCGCCGAAGGGGAAATCCCCCGCTTGCTTGCCAAAAGCCCCAGATTTTCCTCAAAAATCTCATCCACCGCCGGACCTTCCAAGCCAGCTAAAATCGGCCATGCACGCTGAGCCAAGCGTGAATTGCTTGAGCTCACCGCAGCTTGCAGCGAAGGCAATGCCACCTCCGGCGCGAGTGAGGCTAGCCCACCAAGCGCCGCAACTGCGAGCTCGTCCGTGGAATCCGCGGCAGCGGCAGTCAGAATTTCCGCAAGATTCGCAGGTTTCAGCCGAACGAGCAAGTCGATGGCCTTGGCTCGCGCTGCCGCCGGAAGCTCGGCATTTCCCAGCATTCCCACCAAGGATTTCTCATCCAATCCCGCGCCATCCAGCTGGTAATGTTCCGCCAAGCCCAGCGCAGCCGTGACCACAAATCCTTGTTGGGCAAGGAGTTCTGGCATGGCCTCAAGCAGGGCGGGCCGGAACAGCCCGGGATCGCGCTTGGCCAAAGGCCGCCAATGCCCCGTCAACTGATCCGCTGGAAATGGCTCGGCCCATGTGCCAAGCAAGCGCATGGCCTCCTCCCGCACCATTTGAGGAAACTCAGGACTCGCAGCCACCTTGATGACGCGTCGCAGGTTCTCCTCGCTGCCAATCCGGAACGCATTGTGAATGAGCCGCCGCAGCATGAAGGGCGTCCACTTCCGCCCATGCGGCGCATCCAACAGGCTGGCAACCAACCCACGCTGCGCAAGCATGTCCATGTCACAAATCGCACGAATCGCCTCATCCGCGACCTTCGTGTCCTTGTCTTTGATGAAGCCAGCCAAGCCCGGATGCTTCATCCGGCGCAAGGCGACCACCGCAGCCAGTCGCACCGCAGCCGACTCATGCCCCTTGAGAGTCGTGAGGATCGCAGGGTTCTGCGCCATCCCTTGCAACGCAACAATCCCGGCGTGGCGCAGGAAAACATCCCGGTTGTCATTCTCTTGGATGAGCTCACAAATCGGGCCGTATTGGCCAATCATGCCGCGCTTCCCTGCAAGGATCGCCGCAAAAAAACGGACACGCGCCGACTCATCCGCCAACAGGGGCCCCAGCGGAATGGCGTTGGAATTGCCCTTCACCTCGGCAAGAGCGCGCAGCGCCTGCACGCGGATTTCCGGATTTTTGTCCGCAAGAAGCGCAATCAACCTGGTTTCCGCGTCCCCCCGGGTTTTTGCAGTCGGAATGTCGCCAAATTGAGCCGCAGGCAGTGGCGAGGAACCACGGCGCGCAAGAATTCCCAAGCCCCAAATGCCGTGGGTCCGGACCGTGAAATTCGATGCCTCCGCCGCATCGGAAAAGCGCTTGAGCGCATCTGGCTTGCGAGTCAACGCAAGCTGCGCACGCAGGCGGACACGGAAATCCGGATGCTTCAGGAGATTGGCCAACTCGGCAGCGCCCCGCGAATCGAAGCCCTCCCGCATGATTTTCGGTGTGCTAGCCGCTTCCCGCGCTTGGTGTGAGTTTTCTCCAGCATCCAGCGATAACAAGCGCCCGCCTGCATGGGATGCCCAACCGGTGATGAAATCCGTGATGAAAACCCGCCCGTCCCACGCGTATTCGACGTCGGTCGCCGCGATTCCCCAGGCGAACTGCCGCGAGTCGCTCATGACCATCCCAGCTCCCTTTGGCTTCATTTCAAACGACCAAATCCCGGAATTCGCACTGCCGCCGCGGTAGTCGCAGATCAGGAAACGTCCGACCTCGCTCGCTAAAAATCCTGCGCCGGGATGGTAGGTCAAGCCCGACGGCCCCGAGCTGAGATGGGCAACCGGCGGCAGCATGTAGGCCGGTTGATCCGGGTTTTCCAACTCCCACATTTTTTCCTCCATCCAACGCCCTGGCGGATGATCCTTGAGACCGATCTGACGGTGAAATGAATGCATCGTTTGGTGCTCCATTTGCCAACCTGCATCGCCACCCTCCACGAGATACACCACGCGCGCCGCGTCACCTTGATCTGAGTTGTTATCGACAGAAAACGCATTTCCAAGGGCATCAAACGCGATTTCCTTGGGATTCCTCAAGCCGCTGTAAAAAATCTCAAAGCCTGTTCCATCAGGTTCAAAGCGAAAAGCCGCACCCTCATTCGGGAAGTCCAGCACCACGCCCTCCTTGGTGCGCATGCTGAACCCACGGTCGCCCACGGTGCCGTAAATCCGCCCATCTGGCCCCAAGGCAAAGCCATTCAAGTCATGCCCCGAGAGGGAAACCCGAACCCCAAAACCCTCCTCCACCACGCTGCGCTCCTCCGCCCGGCCATCGCCATCCACATCCCGCAATGCCCAAATTTTTGGAATGCAGGCAAAATATAGACTGCCCTCGTAAAAATAGACCCCGGCCGCAGTGCCGTCCAATACATCATTGAACCCATCCGCAAAAACCTTGGACTCATCCAGCTTCCCATCGCCATCGGTGTCTGCCAGCCGCCGAATGAGCTCGGACTTGGCGGTGAGTTTCTCCACGGGAACTTTCTCTTTCCATTTTTCATGAAGCGCCCGGCGATCGCTGGTTTTCTGGGAGGCCAAGTCATCAAGATACCAGAAGAGGTGGTCGCGGTTGTCCTCCACTCCGGCACGAAAGCGGTGGGTCTCTGAAATGTAAATGCGCCCCTGCTCATCAAAAGTCAGCGCCGTGGGCGAGCTGAGCTGGTGCTCTTTGAACGTGGCCTCCACCGCGAGCTTGCTGCCTATCGGAATGTTTACCCCCGCAAGCGCATCGCTTGCGACCAAACCCTCGACGAATGGCTCACCCTCCCGCGTGGTCGCCGGAAATTTCTGGTTCGGGTAATCCGTGAAAATCACGTGATCCACCGCAATGACCGCGCCCTCGGAATCCCCATCGTCCATCACGCGGATCCGCGCCTTCTGGCCCTTAAACTCCATGACGTCCCACAAGGCCGACTCGAAACGCAGCCCGCCTTTGCCTGCCGCAGCGCGGACGACCTTGCCATCAATGACCAACTGCACCGCCGTCTTTGACAAATCACTCCCCCCCGCCACCAAAAGTGTGATGTAAGGTTCGGAAATTTGGAACTC
>JBILPN010000288.1:0-5260 GCA_044373865.1 Luteolibacter sp.
AACTCTCGGAAGATTGCTTCGCCGATCTGTTTATAATTAAGGGTTTGGCCCGGTGCCGCAGCAAGGGCGCGGGCAATCGCAGCGCGGACGCGGACGACTCGAATGAAGTCGTTGAAGTGACCTGCTTGGAGAGCGGCGTCCTGGCGGTTGTCGGTGAAGCTGAGGATTTTCTGATCCTTCACGTGAAAACCACGTGCAGCCATCTCGCGGAGAACGAGAAACGAAGTGATCGTGGTGGAGGTGCTACGGCCTTCATTACCGAGAGTGGTAAGCTTGGTGCGCTCGTTGGTATTGCCATCAAAGAAGAGGCCGGCTGTGGGATCAAATAGCAATCCCTTGGGAGCAGAACGCATAAACCAGCCCCTGAATGGTAGAGATGAATCTCCGGATTCCACATGTCCCTCAGCATCGTAGGACACCAACTGAGGCATGCGGTCAGTGTAGTCCTTTTTGACCTTCTTGGCATCTAGGTTCTGAATCCATGCGGGCGGCAGGTTTTCCAGATCCTCATCCGGATTCCAGATGTCGAGGTCTCCTGGGATGACGTATCCGGCAACGTGTTCTTCGCTAGCGGACTCTTGATTCGTGAAGTCTCGGGGCAGAAGTCGACCGTTCTTTGTATCGTGAAAGACACAGATGTAGGTTTTCCCTGAAGCCCTGCTGAAGACGTGGGGAAAAATGAAGCGCTCGCCAGCATTGTCTGAATGGTGGACGCCAGGTTCGAGTGTGACGAATCGTTCCCCGGGCAAGCCGAGGGTTGCATAGACGGAACCGGTTTGCGCAAAGAACTGGTGAAGGCGGAAAGGTAATATGGTGTAGCGCTTCCCAGACTTTACGAGGTTGAGGTTGATTTCGCTGATCCACAAGAGCAGGGATCCCAAGTGGCTTGCACAAGCTTCCTCGTCCTCACCGCTATCAATTGCTAGAATTTTGGCAATTTCCGCAAGTTGCAGAGGGGTGCCGCGTTTCAGCCTGCCCCCTGCATTCTGATCGACGCTGAGCGCTATTTTCCCTTCCAGCCACAACGCGGTAGGAAAACTTTGAAGCGTCTCCACTCCATTGGATGAAGGGAGTGGTTCCCTGATAGCATCTGAGAGGGCAGATTTTTCGGGTTGAGTTTCCGAACCGGGCAAAGATCTAGCTAGAGTTTCACCGATGATCTGGTCAGCGATGAAAGCGTCGCCGAAGATTTGTTCCGCCACGCCTGCGACGGCTTGACGTTGCTCATGATAGCTGCCGGAAGAAACCATGGTGGCCGAGGTCCCAATCGTCGTCACGGGCGACTTACAGCAACCTCGAATGCGCCGAATGAGCATCCCGACATCAGCACCCTGCCTGCCTCGATAAGTGTGGAGTTCGTCGAAAACGAGGAACCGCAGCGAGGCGTAAATCGAATCCCGAATCTGCCGCTCACCATGCCGAGTGAGCAACAACTCCAGCATCATGTAATTAGTCAAAAGAATATCAGGCGGGTTTTCGAGGATTTGCTTGCGGACTTCCGATTTGGTTTGACCTGTGTAGGCAGCATACCTCAACGGGAATTCAGATCCGGTCTCGGTCTCGTAGGCGTCGGCCAGTTTTTTCAACTCCTCGGCTTGGGAATTGATGAGTGCGTTCATTGGATAGACGAGGATCGCCTGCACGCCTTGGCCAGCTCCGAAGCGGAAAAGATGATTAAAGATCGAGCCGAGGTAGGTCAGCGACTTACCAGAACCCGTGCCCGA
This sequence comes from Luteolibacter sp., assembly GCA_044373865.1. Taxonomy (GTDB): domain Bacteria; phylum Verrucomicrobiota; class Verrucomicrobiia; order Verrucomicrobiales; family Akkermansiaceae; genus Luteolibacter. Next base: position 1,725 of record JBILPN010000288.1, read on the forward strand.
GGTGACCACAAAGCTGCGTGGCTGCGCCCCGAGCCGAACGGCCTCGATCTGGTGAGTGTAGAGCGAGAAACCTTTGAAGACCCGGCCGACTTCCGGATGCAACGTGTCGTCCGCGACTAGGGAATCGACAGAGCCGTTTTTTTCAAATGAAGGATTGAACTGAATGAGCGGCTCGGGCCAGAGCTTTCGGGTTTGCAGGGATTCCTCAACTTTCGAGCGGATGTCATCGTCACGGATGTCGATGAAGCTCTCGATGTAATCCTTGTAGCCATCGAGAATCTTGGAATGGAGGGAAAGGGCGTTCATTTACTTTTGACCTCATGAATCGTATATCCAAATATTTCAGCCGGATCGACACTGTCCTGATAGGTGAATGGCGAGGACTTATCTCGATTTTCGGCAACTTCGTCGTCCTCAAGTGCCCTAACTTGGCGGCGGCTCATCTGATCTCTGACAGTGAATTGAATGCCCCAGCCGTCCTCGAACTCGTGAAATGGATCCTCATCTAGCGGCATCACGTAGGTTTTTAGGAATATGCGGGCATCGGAAATCGCCTTACGGTCGTTCGCGTCGTCTAGGAATCCCCTGCCACCGACCAAATAGCCGACGCTGGACTGGCTCAGGTTCACCCTGAAAGGTCCGAAACTAGCGGATTTGTGGTAAAAGAAGCCCATGGGAAGAAGAATTAGTCCGGTGCGGTTTTTGTTTCAGGTGAATATGAACAAATTCACGGGCAGCCCCTCAAGCCCAATCGGCGGTGAGGATGCAAATTACTCGTTAGAGCAAGGAGACTCGAATCGCTGGGAAACCATGGCTTCATGAGAATGCGGCATGCGGATGGGAGCGATGCCGGGAAATGGCAGTGGCATCGTTCCGCGGCCCAATTTTGACACTGGGGTAGGACAACAGAGGGGGGATGAAGAGAAATTTGAATTTTTTGATGGTTTGTTGACGGACGTCCGATGTTCATGGCCCTCCGCCGAGCAGCTTCGCGTGGATGCGCGCTTGGAAGAGCGGCACGAAGGCACCGGCAGACTTTTGGAACGGCTTTGCTGGGACCGGAACGAGGACACGGAGGAGGGCTTGCAGGCGCTGGAAGGCCTTGGAAACTCGCTCGTAATCCGGTGAGGAGCTGGGTGGGTTCCGCCATTCGCCTTTGGCGGCGAGGGTCATCAAGATGCCCAGCGGGTGTTCCGGGCCGAGCTGGTTGCGCTTGGAGAACGCGTAGTTGCCGTCTTGGCCGGGTGCTCGGAGGTGGATGGTTTGGCCGCCAGTGAGCTCGATGGTGAGCTGGCTCCAGGTCAGGCTGTTGCCCGCGTGGATGACTGCCCGGACGTTTGTTTCGTGGGTTCCATGAAACTTCGTGACGGCCGGCAGTGGCACTCGGGGAACCGGTTGTGGTTTGATTTGGGCCAGACGCTCCGTCAGAGGATCCTTGCGCGTCTTCCAGTTGTGCGGCACCCGCCGCTGCTCGGTGACCTTGTCCTGACTCAAATACTTCCCCGCCGTTTTACGGGACATCCCTGCTTTCATTGCACACATGCTGATTGTTCTTCCTTGGTTGCGCTCGATGACGAGCTTGGTGAGTTGGGTTCTTGTGACCACAACCCGGGACCAGCATCCGCCACCCCGACCGGCGTCAAACACCTAAGCGCCTCACCCCGAAAAACCTCCCCTTCAATGGGTAGTTTTAATTGTCGTCAGGGGGTAAGTATAATTGTCATCGCACAGATTTCGGCATTCTGCTTGAATGAGCCGCGTCCGGCTTACGTTTCACTCACATGAAGGTAAATCCTCCTTTCCGTCCTGCTCTCGCTCGCTTTGGCCTGCGACCACACCGCGCAGACTAGCCGGGAGTTGGTCCATGACGCTACCGTCCTGCTCACCGGGACCGCCATCACCAACCCGAATGCCGACGGCAGCGGGACAGACCAACTATCGCGATTCCAGTGGTAGGCTGACCGGCACCCAATATCGCGACGCCTCGGGACGACTCACCGGCATCCAGAGAGACGCGTCCGGCCGCCTGATAGGCAGCAGCACGGGCAGTGGAAAGGCCAAGGCGTCACGAAGGTGCCGGTTCCCCCATCGGCCGCCAAACGGTAAAATGATGGATGCTTGCCGAATCCTCGAAACCGTTGGCGGCGGATTCAAACGGCTAACGCAATCGGGACTTGCAAGAGAAGGCGGATTTCCCTATCTGATACCCGTCAGCCAGCTTCCTGGGCCTTTAGTGATTGAGAGGAAAAAATCGTTCCCACCTCAATCCACTGGAATGGCTCATTGGTTTCCCCGGTGGGCTTCGGCGCCACTGTTGCCACTACCACTACCATCGATTCATCACTTACCTGCCACATGTCAACACCCGATAAAGACGACGTTTCCACCGCGCTTGGCCTGCTCCTTGAAACATTGGGAGAGGAAAAGCAACGACTCAATAACGAAGGGGCAAAAGCGATGAAAAGCGGTGAATACGCGACCGCCACCGCAGTAATTCAATTCGCTCAGCGCCTGCTTTCGTTTCAAGGGGAAGTCGAATTGCTGACTGAGAATTGGAAGGAACTGGAGGACCTGCGTGATGATGCAAGCCCGCAGGTCAGGGAAATCGTCGGCGACCGCATCTTTACGGTGAAACCACCAAGACCATCCGCCACGCGGAGTCCAAGCCAGCCTGTTGCCCCCCTCGAAACCGTGGCCCTCTGCATCCACATTCTCGAAGCATTGGTCAGCCTGGGCGGACACGCGAAAAATCAAGACGTCTCCACCTTGGTAAACAAGCGCGTTAAAATGCACTACCCGAAATTCCGACAAGCAAGACAGATGCTGACGGACAAGAGATGGACAATGAGCAACTCTCCGACCCATTCCCTCGTGATATCGGACAAAGGCCGCAAGTGGGTCGAAAACGAGCTCGCAAAGAGGGCCAAATAAGCACCGGAATTGACCCGGAAAGCCAAGAATGCCGAAAACTGACATGCCGCCGCTACTCCTCCAGGTCTACGGTCGGTTGCTTGTCGTGAAATTTGATTTTTAGCATCCTCAGAAACCTCGCCGGGTGGCGGGAAAAGGATACGGATTGGCCCCAATCAATTATTGTCCTTGTTTTGGAGCGAAGCCACCCATTTGGCGGGGTCCTTACAATTAATCTGCCACTGACACTTGGAAAGAGATTCCGCGGCGGCGTCCGAGAGTTCGGTCAGGCCGCCGAGATAGAGAGATCCCTGATGCTTGGAAAGAAATTCCGCGGCCGCGTCCGAGAGTTCGGGCAGGCCGCCGAGATAAAGAGATCCCTGATGCTTGGAAAGAGATTCCGCGTCCGCGTCCGAGAGTTCGGTCAGGCCCTCAAGGGAAAGAGATCCCTGATGCTTGGAAAGAGCCTCCGCAGCGGCGTTCGAGAGTTCGATCAAGCCGTCGAGATAAATCGGAGATCTCTGATACTTGGAGAGGGTCTTAACCGCGGCGTCCGAAAGTTCGGTCAGGCCCTTAAGGGAAAGGTGTCCCTGATGCTTGGAAAGAGCCTCCGCCGCGGCGTCCGA
>JBILPN010000289.1:0-5255 GCA_044373865.1 Luteolibacter sp.
CGGAATTCTGATTGCAACGGATCGACTCTGCCTTGCCGTCTTTATTGCCGAACTGATCGTCAAACTCATTGCATATCGTGGTCGCTTTTGGCGGACTGGCTGGAATTGCTTTGACTTCGTTGTCGTAGCCATCGCTCTAGCACCGGGCGCTGGCCCTTGGGCAGTTCTCCGCTCGCTGCGAGTCCTGCGGGTGCTGCGTCTTCTCACCGTCATTCCATCGCTCCGCAAGGTCATTGCAGCTTTTCTTCATTCCATTCCTGGCCTTGCTGGAGTGGTTGCCGTGATGTCGATTTTTTTCTATACCACCGGCGTCCTTGCCACCCGTTTATTTGGGCAACAATTTCCCGATTGGTTCGGCAGCCTTGGCGCGAGTCTCTACACTTTGTTCCAAGTGATGACGCTTGAAAGCTGGTCGATGGGCATCGTCCGCCCTGTGATGGAAGCTCACCCGTGGGCATGGTGCTTCTTTGTGCCCTTTATCATTATTGCCACCTTTACGATCCTCAACCTCTTCATCGGCATCATTGTCTCAACAATGCAAGAGCTCTCGCTCGTAAAAGAAATCAAGGCTGCACCTAACGAAGCTTCCGAACTCTTGGAACGATTGGAAAACGACATCAAAGCCCTACGAGAAATTGTTGATGAGCAGCGTAAAAACAGCAGTGTCTGAACGGACAGTCGAGCGCACCATCGATTCTCAAGGCGCGGCGATTTCCTCTTGTGAGAGAGCGACATTGTATGCACGAAAGCCAAAAATAGAAGCGCGGCTTGATGTCCCCTTCGCGTCCCGCCCCAGAAAGACCTTCGTCGCACTCGGGTGAGTAACGTCGTAGAAATACTCCTGCGGCTTCACATTCCAAGACTGTTCAGCCACTAGCTTGCCATTGACAAACAACGCTGCAGATTTGCCGTCTAAACGCAAAGCAAGTTGAGTCGCCACGCCAGTTTGAACCCGCATTTTTGACGCGATCACAACAGAAGAACGCCCCTCACAGGCAAGCAGTGCGGTCGGAACCCCGCTAGCACCCAAACCTAACATCACCCCATGTTTTGCAGGATCATTGATGCAGAAAAGCGGTTGCGCCTTTGCCTCATCAAACCTTGCATTTAGTAGCCAAGTTGCAGCTGGGGCATCTACTAGAGAAGCGTCGAGCAGCAAGTATTGCGCCTTACCCGCGAGTTCGATCTTGGCATCTCCGCGTTCCGGCTGGCCGCGAATCGTGGCCACCAATGCACCAAACTCATCCAAGGCCTGTGCTCCATCGCTTTCGCCAAACTGATAAGACGCGAGCAAGCCTCGCGGTTTTTCCAACCGTGCGGCGAATTCATCGAAATACCAAGCCCCCCATGGCACGTGGTGAAAATGCACACCATCCTTGAGATCGAAAGCCATCGCGTAATCGCCATCGAGAATCGCATGGCCACTGACTTTTCCGCCTCCGATCGGAGCGGCGACACCGCGTGCCCAAGCGTCCCCCGACAGCTCAAGCGCCTCCTTGATTTCCGTTAAATCGCCAACTCTAGCCCGCTCGCGAATCAGCGCCTGTCCTCCGACAAAAGCGTGATTCCTAACACGCGCCTGGTCACGGATCACTGCGTTTCCGCCCACGATTGCATTTCCAGAGACCACCGCCTCCCCCTCCAACTGCGCCTCATCCAAGACCACCGCGCGGTCGAGCACGCGTGCCATTCCGCGCACTTGTGCATTTCCTAAGACACGCGCCTCTGGTCCCACGAAAGCCGTAGCATCCACCTCCGCGCTGTTTGCAACGAAGCCACCGCCATTGCGGTGTGCCCGGCCAGCAGGTGCATCGGCCGGGAAGACACGCGCCATCGGCTTCACGTTGCGAAAATGCAGTTCATAAGCATAGCGGCGGTGCTCCGGGTGTCGGTCCACCGCATTGTCCGGAGTGGGCCGAGGATAACTCAGCTTTCCATCCGAGGGTGTCGCCACCACGAATAGCACTAGCTTCTCGTATGCCGCTGGCAGCTCAAACTTGCCAGGTCCTGGTGGAAAAATGTCACTTGAAAGATGCTTCCCGTCCTTCATTAAAGCCACAAAGCCCCAGCGCCAATTCTCGCCCACACCTGCAAGATCCACACCTTCTAAGGTCACCTCCACGCTCCTCCCAGTCGCTTCAAGCTCATGGAAACACCATGCAAATTTCATCGGAGCCTTCGCCAGCGGCACCGCAAACCAGCCAAGCCGGTCCACCACCGAGTCGAGTGGAGTCATGTATCGAAACCAGCGGATGCGACCATCCGGATCCGAGCCAAAATGCGAGTCACGCAACTGCGGCCCGGCATCGATAGCGAAGGTCAGCCATGACCGCGCCATGCCGGCAGCAACCTGCTCACGCGTAACGCCCGCTGGCAATAGCCCTGGCAAACGTTCCCAGAAATACCCATCCTTCGTCCCGGTTTGCCACAGCTTCCCAGAGAGACCGGGTGCAAATCCAAGACCGTCAGGATCGCCGTCCAGATAGAAATACGGCCGATAGTCCGCATAAATCAAACGTGGATGATCTTGATAATAATGACTTCGCAACAGCACACCAAAGTCGATCGTGTCCAAGCCCGTGAATTCCCGAAAATGATAATTCCGGCAAAAGCGAATATAGTTCGCATGAGATTCCCAATGACAGCCATTGAGAAAATCAATCTGCGCGCCCTGCACGGTGTGAGCAAACTCATGAGGCACGGGATTCCCCCACCCTTCATCGAGCAATCCACCGGCAGGCACATTGAAATGCGGAGGATCACCGCCGCTCATCCAAAATCCATCATACCAAGTGATATGATTGATCTTCCGTCGCCGCTTGCTGGTGGGCTCGGTGCCGAGACAAGGGTCTCGATAGCCGAGTTGGTTGACTGCGATTTGCCAAGTTTCCTCGATCATTCGCAGCGCGCGACGCGGCATGATGGCTGGATCGAAGCCCTCACGCTCGTGCGACGGCAGCCACCAGATGCATGCGTGCTTGGACTCCATCATCTTCAATTCGCTGATCTTCATGCCTGGTTTTAGGTTCAAATCCAAGTTCGGCTCCACTTCATCGCCCGCGCGGTCGCCAAGCAACAATCTGCCGAGCACCACCGAACCACCCTGTGAGAGCGCCGGGGCGACCGTGAGCTCCAAGCGTTTGAGAAACCCGCGCCACTCCGGCACCAGACCAACATCCAAGCGATAACTCTGAGATTTCCCGTCGCGAACCAAGACACCGAAGGGCAACTCCATGCTCCTTTTCAAGGCGATGCCACCGGGCTCAGCCACCGTAAAATCCAAAAACACGCGACCTTGAAACTTTAGCGGCAAGCTCACCTCCACATCCACAAAATCCCTGAAGCCCAAATCCAGATCCACACCCGGGTCCGGAAAATCAATCCCAAAACCAAGCGCCTGTCCGGTGACCAAGGTTCCACCGATCTTGCCACCCACGCATTTCACTGTGGCCAATCCACTCACCTCGCGTGCCATCGGCGGCGTCCATTCTGCCACGCCCAAAGCACCTTGCAGCGGCTCATGTATTCCCACCTCAATGGCTTTTTGCGGAAGCGGATAAGCCTCCACGGCCCCGTCACAAATTGGAACAAGCCCAAGCCAGCCACAGCATGCCAGCGCCGAAATCAGATTGCAGAAAAATGGGTTTTTCATGGAGGTTGCGGATGAAAGAACGCTGCGTTTCGCGCAAGTTTATCAAGCTGAAACTTCCAAACGTCCGTAACCCCAAATCCCGCTAAAAACTGAGCGTCAAACCGGCCGAAAGTTGGAACTGCGACCAGTCCTCGCGACCGTCGTTGATCGCCCAGCGCGCACGAGCCTGAAAATCCAAACGCTCGGTGAATAGCTGCCGGCTGTAATTTGAATACAAGCCAAAATTCGTCTCCGTGTCCAAGGCGCTGATCTCATCGTCGATCCTTTCATAATCTGAAACATTCATGTCAGCCCCCAAGCTAACTGAAGCTCTGAGCAATTGCCGCGTCACTTGAGAAGACAGCCCAAAATTATTGATGATGTAATTTCGTTCCGTTGGAGAAGGGACCGTAACATAGCGGATTGAGTTCTGCCAACTCCAGCGCTCGTCAATGGCATAAGCGGCGCTCAAGTCACCTGCGAGGCCGAACTCGCCACTGCCGCCTTCGCGCCCAGCAGAAGTGTAGTCCAATCCAAGCGAGGCATTGAGCTGGATGCGCTGAGCAACGCGGTATTGCCCCTCAAGGAAGCCAGCCCACGTGTCAATGCTGCCCGTATTATCAGACTCCGATCGAATGTAGCGCAAGGCCGGCCCCACACGAAGCCGTTCCGTGGCGGCCCACAAAGCACCGATCCGCCCAGTGTGAATGTCCGAGCCAACGGAATTGCTATCTTCATAATCCGAACTCACCGTGGTGCCACTGACGGAAATAAGCGTGCGTGGGGCAATTTGATAGGATCCTGAGCCCCCTAAGCTCAACAAGCGCCCCGTGACAAACTCATTGGTGAGGCGGTCCGTGCCAGACAGTTCACTGTAGCGTGCATTTCCTTCGATCACCGTCTTCGCACCTACCCATTTGGCATTCAGCCCCCCGGAGTGATTGATGCCGTCGAGATCATCTTCCTCAAGGTAGGTTCGGATCAGCGGTCGATAATTCGCATTGATGGAAAATGGAGCTCCGCCTTCCGGATCCGTGATGTAGACAAAGCTGGGCGAAATGAGTGTGATGAGCTCACTGTCGGTATTTTCCTCCTCTAGGAAAAAGTTCGAATCATAGGTTGAATCGACTCCAAGTTGATAGGAAAAACCGCCCTTGATTCCATCCTCCATGCCGAGAGCCCGAGTGAGTTCCGCAGAGTCCGGGAATGAAAAAGGACCGTAAAGCGCCGAAGGAATCGCCTCGCCGACTTGAGTGGTAAAATCTTGGGCACTCGCGACAAGTGCGCCGTGCAAGCTGATTGCAAGCGCGGCTAGGGTGCTGGGACGGTGGCGTGGATTTGAAATATGAGACATCTTAACTCGAATTTTAGATCATGCCATGTATCGACTTCATCACTTGCTGTCAATTTCATTCAAGTGCGGCGGGAGGAAAAATTTCGATAGACGATGGATTGTGAAACCACCTAGATCTTATACCTCGACTGAATTTCCAGATGCGTGAGTGGCATGCGGATGAGCCCTCGCAAGAAATCCGCATCGCGGGCCTTGCGCGTTTGGAATCGGCGCATAAGGTCGTTGAAATTATGGCTCGCCGGAATGTCTGGATTAAAGCGGCAGTGATCT
>JBILPN010000290.1:0-5253 GCA_044373865.1 Luteolibacter sp.
GTGAGCACGGTGGCGATGGCTGTCTCCGTCCATTGACACAGGGAGGTCCGCGCCTAGCCCGAGGCAAAATGCGTATCGAGGATCCCTCATCTCTCGTGCAAGCGCCGTTCTACGACTGCGCCGCACACGCGCGGCAGAAGACTTACCTACAACCTAACAATTGCTACCTATTTCCATCAGAATTCCAGCGCGTTTTGAATCGATACTCCGTGACGGAGCGGTAGGTTTCACCGGCGCGGATCACGGTGCTGGGGAAGCCCGGTTGGTTTGGCGAGTCTGGGAAATGCTGGGTCTCCAAGCAGAGCCCGGAACGGTATTTGTAAATTTTGCCACTTTTTCCGGTGAGGGTTCCATCGAGGAAATTGCCGCCGTAGAACTGGATTCCGGGTTCGGTGGTCCAGATCTCCATCACCCGTCCGCTGGTCGGTTCATAGAGTTCGCCGGCCTGCGTCAGTCGGCCGGATGAATCGTTGAGAACCCAGTTATGGTCGTAGCCACCGGCATATTCAAGTTGAGTGTCCTTCGCGTCGAGCCGCTCGCCGATCCGACGCGGGGCGGTGAAATCAAACGGGGTTCCAGCAACGGGCTTCAGTTCACCAGTCGGGATGAGGCCTGCATTCACCGGGGTGAAGCGGTCGGCATCGAGGGTGAGGAAATGGTGGTTGACGGTGTCGGCCCCCTCGCCGGCGAGGTTGTAATAGTTATGATTCGTGATGTTCGCCACGGTGTCCTGATCCGCTCTGGCGGCGTATTCGATGCGCAAGGTGCCGTTGTGAGTGAGCCAGTAAATTACGGTCACATGCAGGGTGCCGGGATAACCTTCCTCGCCCGCCTGGCTGGTGTAGTCGAGTCGGACGCCTTGCATGCCCAAACGGCTGGCAGGTGTGGCGGTCCAGATTCGCTTGTCGAAGCCCTTGCCACCGCCGTGCAGGCTGCATGGGATGCCGCCGGGATCATTGTTGGTGTCCAGCTTGTAGCTTTTGTCATTGAGAGAAAATTGACCGTTGGCAATGCGGTTGCCGTAGCGCCCGACAATTGCGCCAAAGTAAGGTGACTTGGTCCGGTAGTCGTTGAGATTGTCAAAACCGAGCAGGATGTCGCCGGGCTTGCCGTGTTTGTCAGGCACGACCAAGCGGGTCATGATGCCACCGTAGTTGATCACATCGGCTTCCATGCCGCTGGAGTTTCTCAGGGTGTAGGAATGAATCGCACCGCCACCGGGCATCACCCCGAATTGCGCGGCGACGGGTGGCGGCGTGGTGGCGCATTGCACTAGGAAAATCGAACAGATTCCCAGGATGGCGGAGTGCTTTAATGGTTTCATCATCGTCGTGGTTTTTCGAATCGAGAAAATCAATGTTAGATAAGGATAGAAATACATGCTCGTTAGAATCCACGACACTCACCTGAACGGTGGATACTCGGGCATAACGAAAGGCTGGACCGAGCCATCGGCACGGGGGATCAGGAGAAGGTAGCGGCGGTAGTCGGTCTTGGCAGGCCAGCGGGTGTCGCAGAACGGAGCCCAGGTGTCACCGCTGCGGGTGGCCAGGGTGATTTGAGCCATTTCGCCGGGTTGATCGCTACCCGGCTCGACGATCACGGACTTGCCGGATTGGATTTTCGCCACTTTTCCGCCGAAGACTCCCGCGACGAGTTGCGGGGTGAAGTTTTGCACCAGCATCTTGCCGGCACCGAAGCGGCTGGCCTGGGTATCAAGGGTGATGACCCGATAGGGCGGTCCGTTCGTTTTACCCGGAGACGTGGCGACCAGCACGGCGGTGGCGGTGTCCGAGTCGGGTAACTGAAACTCCGCAAAAGGCGTCACTTCCATCGGTGTGTCGATTCGCACCGCCGGACCGTTGAAAGCTCCGTTAGGCGCAGGCGGCGCGGGATCGACCGCGAGGCCGAGCGAGCGCGAGGCGAAACCCAATGGATCGGTGATAAAACCGGCCGAGACACTGATGCGCCAGCGGGCCACCCAGCCGTCGTCGGTTTTCTCCAGCACGATGAGCCGCGATGCGGCGGGCACGGCATCCACGCAGAGCAGGCGCAGGCTGTGAGCCGATTTCGGAGGTGTGGCGGGCCCGCTCTGGCCGTCCAAAAACGGAACCATCAAGCAGGCCATAACAATTGTTAGTGTAATTCGGAACATGAATCGGATAGTTCAGACCGCCTCTCTGGGAAGCCATTGAAAGGTGATGATTTGGAAGCGACGACCGAAGTTTCGGTTAACATTGCTCGTTAGATTTGCATGTTCGATTTCGGAGGAATCGGCAGGGTCCAGGTAATCCGGCACGCGCTGGACGATGGCCTCGCACCAAGCCTCGGCGCGGACCCTGCCAGAGGCATCAGTGGCGCTGCCGTAGCCGCGGATGCGGAAGGTGTCGCCCCGCGGGGTGAGTTCGTTGGCGACGGCGGAGAGCACATCGGACTGCATCAGATAGCCTGGAATGCCCGTCGAGCGAGCGAGCCCCCCACCGGCGCTGGCAACTTCCGGGGCCGGTAGATTGGCAAAATCGGATGCGGCCACGCTGCGGTTGCCGCCTTTGAGCGCATCGTTTAAACCGGCGGCTTCGATGGCGGCTTGGGTGGTGCCTAGCAGGCGGGCGTCCCCACTGTCGCCGGGACGGCGGTTAATGAAATCCGCGAGTGATAGAAACGGGCCGCGGGCTTTCACCTCCTTGACGATTTGTTCGGCGAGTTTCTCAATTTGAGTGTCATCGAGCGTGCGGAAGCCGCTCCATTGGCCGATTTCGGTCGGGTTGGCCGTTGGCGCGGCCGCTTCCGCCGCCACGATCCCGGAAGAGCCGAACGGGGTTTCACCAATGTTAGAAACGGGACTGCCGTTGAGCAGTTTGGCGCAGTCACGAGAAGTAGTTAGAATGGCCCGCCAGGCGTCCTTGCGAGTCGAGTTCACATTGAAGGCCCCATCAAGGAACACGTGAGCGCCCAGCCTGGCGATGGCTTCAGAACGCAATGCCTGACCATCGATCAAGCGGTCCTTGGCGACTGTCGCCGCAGAAGCGGGCAGCACGCGGGGATTGAGCAGGCGTTTTTCCGGATCGACAGCGGCCTGCTCGAAAAACCCGGCGACTACGGCCGCGGCACTGCGACTGTCCTGATAGGGAGCGCCGGAAGGAAATTTTCCACCATCGTGCAGGCTCGAACAGAACCACGAGTCGAACAAGGCGGCATTGGCGAGATAGGAATGGTCGAAAAACGGCAAAATCTTGCCTACAGGGCCGTTATACAGACCCGAACCGGTGATACCGTCAGCTTTAATAAACGGCGATGCAAAGGAATTTCCGATCGCGCGATCTACCTGTGGAGGTGCATAAGTCAGGGAGGAAAAGGCAATATCACCCGGTTCGAAATGGTATTTGCCAGCCCCTTCCATCGAGCCAAATCCGTTAGATACACGTGCCTCGACCTGCCCGAAGCGGTCGGTGAAACCGTTAGCGATGGCATGGGAAAGCGACATGAGTGAGAGCGGCGGAGCGGCATCGAGTTGACGGGTTGCACTGCGGGTGACTCCGGTCTGGGCATTATGACCACCGCCGAAGCGCCCTTGGTCCTGAGAGTTGATGTCGATGAGCGCCGAGTCGTAAGCCATGGGCAAGGGGTCGCAGCGCCAAATTTCCTGGAACTTCGTCAAATTTTCGGGATCGATGCCGCGAAAAGGACGGCTGGTGATGGCGGAGTTGGTCATCAGTCGCGGGGCACTGGCAAAGGCGTCGCGAGTGCCAGCGGACGCCTGCTCCACGTTCAAATAGGTGCCAAAGATCATGAACGGCTTGGGGCTAGAGTATTGCGAAACCCGCAGCCGCTGGCTGGAGCGGGATTCCGGGAACCATGCGGGATCGGGCTTGGTGAAATCGATCGTAGTGGGCAACGCAGAGCTGCCGAGTTCCAAGCCACCGTTGCCTTGTGAGCCATCCATGCGGTGGCCGATGAATTTGTTGCAGTAGGTGCGGTTCACTCCGCCCCTCTTGGGCCCGTCATCCGGGGTGACGACGAACTCGATGATATCGTCGCCATTGAGATTGTTAGCACCGAAATTGCCGACGATCAGCCCCTGCCGACCAGGTCCCCATCCGGGGGAAAGGTCAACGTTCGGGTTTTGGCTGTTGGAGTGAATGCTGTTATCCTTGTCGTAGCCGAAGATCTTGCATTCGCCCGGTTCGAGCGTGTAACCGGTGGAGTTGCCGTTTTGTGCGAGTCCGCCGATGTTGCCACGCATCCACTTGAACTCGTCCACGCCGTAGGTGGTCTTGGGGTTGGATGATGCCCAAGAGCCCATGGTCAATGCATAGGTGTTGTTGCCGAGATTCGACTGTGGACGGGTGGTGGCAAGGCCCGTGGAGTTGGTGACGGACCACTGAACTTTGAAGGGGATCGAGAGCAATTGAACCGCGAAACTTGCACCCGCAGGCACTTCAACCCGCACGTTGTTAGGATTCCAGACCTTCGCTAGAACATCCATTTGCAACTGCATGTTGAATTTCCCCGCAGCAGTGGCGGGTTTCGAAACAAAGGAAATCACGAACTGCAAGGAGGCGAACACCGGCTTGGTGTAGGAGAACCAGGGATCGGATAGTGCGCGATGGCGAAAATCCGCCGACGAGCTCTCGGCACCATTCATCATTCGCAGGCTGGGGACACCGCCGTTCCAGGTGAGATTGCGATACACATTGGCATGAGTCCACAACTCCTCAAGGTGGATGCCCGGCTGATGGGCGGGATCACCGAAACGATTCAACATCGCCGCCGGATCGCCGTTGAAAATGTTGAAACTGCTGTCATTGGCGATCCCCCCGCTGCCAATTGAGAAGCGGTTCACCGAAGCATCGGCCTTGTAGAGCGGAAGGTTCTCGACCTGAGTGCGGTCCAACAGGGCGAGGCATGAAAAATCGAACTTGAATCGGCGGCGCGTGACATCCACCGGCAAGCCACGACTGAAAGCGGTGACGTCGTGGAAGAGCGAACCGACGTCCGGATTCTTCAGGGCCAATTGGGCGGTAGTCAGATAGCCCGCCCGCTGCGGATCATCAAGCGGGATTTCGCCAAGTGCTGCAAGTCCAGCGGAGTTGGCACTGATGCCGCCGTTGGCGCTAAACAAGGGCTCCGCCTTCACCCCGGCAGCAAATGCGGGCCGCGGAGCGCCGGAAACCACATGAGCTTTCATCGACTCATCCGCGATCCACCAGGCGAGTTTCCCGTGTTGTTGGGAGGCCACTACGGATAGAGACG
>JBILPN010000291.1:0-5242 GCA_044373865.1 Luteolibacter sp.
CGGCACGGAGCCGGGGAAATTGGCCAAACCTCAATCGACTACCAGGGACGCGCCGGACATTACGGGAATTTAGGGGCGCTGGAGGACTATGTCGGCAACGCCGAAATCACCTCGCGTGCGCAGGCTGCCTACACCGCAGCGGGCATCAACCGCCCGCTTGATGAATGCACCCCGGCCGCTCTGGCAGTTTCCGCCCACCATGGAGACCCCATCGCACTGGCCCAGTGGGATGAAACCGGGCGAATCTTGGCGACGGCGGCCATGAATTGCTGCTGGCTGCTCAACCCCGAGGCACTGGTCATTGGCGGCGGCGTGGCCCGCGCGGGCGAGTTGCTTTTCACCCCATTCAAGCGCCACCTGTTTGCCCAGCTTTCCGGCCCCTTCAAGGATCACCTGATGGTGCTGCCTGCCGCCTTCGGGCATGAGGCCGGGACGATTGGCGCGGCCGCGCTCGCGCTTGAGGCCGTGTGAATTACCATTTGATTTCCCTCCCACACGCACTAGGAATTCCCTATGAATTCAGAAATGCCGTTCAATCGCCGTCAGTTTATCAAAATCGGCACACTCGCCGCCTCGGCCAGCCTGCTCCCAAGTGGGGCGCAAGCCGCGCCAGCAAGCGCCTACAGCTTGCCCGCTCTGCCATACGCCTTCGACTCACTCGCACCGCACATCGATGCTAAAACCATGGAAATTCACCATGGCAAGCACCACGCGGCCTACATCAACAGCCTCAATACAGGACTGGACTCCGCGCCGGCTGAGTTAAAAAAGCAGCCTCTACCACAGCTCCTCAGCGGACTTCCCAGCATCGCGGACGAGACACTGCGCAACACCATCCGCAACCACGGAGGTGGCCACTGGAATCACGACTTCTTCTGGAAAATCCTCTGCCCCGCCGCCCAATCCGGAACTGCGTCCGAGCCCTTGGCTCGTGCCATCGACTCGGCCTTCGGCTCGATGGATCAATTCAAGAAATCCTTCGCGGAGGCCTCCGCCAAGCGCTTCGGCTCGGGCTGGGCATGGCTGATCGTCCAAAATGGCGAACTCAAAATCACCAGCACGCCGAACCAAGACAACCCGCTGATGCGCGGGCCAGTCGCAGACGCGGAACTCGGAACACCCATCCTCGGCCTGGATGTCTGGGAGCACGCCTACTACCTCAATTACCAAAACCGCCGCCCGGACTACGTCGGCGCGTGGTGGAATGTGGTGAATTGGTCGGCGGTTTCCAAAAACTTTGAAACGGCGAGCTGAAGCCCAAAGGCATGCGCTGCTCTCACCGCTCCGCCAAGGTGCCTTCGGTCACACCGAGTTTCTCAAGCGCTTGGACTTGGTCGATGATGTCAAAACCATCGGCCCTGCCCGCCAGAAGATCCTGATAGGCTAGGATCGTCTTCGCGGCGTCATCCGCCTCGTCCAGCAGCTCGACCCGGAACCGGGAAAGCCCGGCATTTCGCAGGGGCTCGTAGTAGCGCGCGCCGGTTTGCGCCTTGCCATTGAAGAGCGTGTTGCGGCAGCCGACATCCGCCTGCAAGCGGTGCAACTGGCCCACTCGGTCTCGCAGGTGGACGACGTGAGTCTCACAAGGGCGACCACAATCTTTATACGTCGTGCCGCTGCTCAGAAAGGTGCAGAAAACGCAGTGCTCCATGTGAAACATCGGCATGTGCTGGTGCAAGGTCAGCTCGAACCAATCAGCCGGCGCACTGGCAAGAAGCTCCAAAACCTGCCCAATGTTCAAATCATAGGAAATGGTCAGATGCTCAAGCCCGGCATTTTCCATCAGCAACTTCGCCGCAATCGGGTTGGCGACATTGAGGGAGAAATCCGCGATTTTTTTGAGATCGCTGCGGTCTTTGTAATGATGGAGCGCAGCCAAATTGCGCAGCAGGAGGCCATCTGGCGCGGCTTTTTCGATGAGCTTGAGGTAGCCAGTTTCCCCTGGCTTGAGAATGCGCGGCGTGGCCAGGTGAATCTGAGATCTCCCCCCTGCACTCTCAGCGCGAAAAAGGGCGACGGCTTCCTTGTAGCGGCGCGGGTCTTCGAAATCACAGTAAACCGTCTCGACACCGCACTCGAGAGCAGCGCGGACTTGCCCGAGCGTGCGACATAGCACGCTCAAACGTGGGGAATCCGCCACCGCCTGCACGCGTGCCGGGAGGAGATCCCGGTGGCTGGCCAGAATTTTAGGACGCTCCGGCTTGATGGCTGCCGCCGCCTCCAACTGCTTCACCAAAGCTCTGCGAAGGTGATTGAGCGCAGAAACCGCAAGGTGGCAATCTCCCTCCAACTGGTTCTCTAAACTGCCCAGTTCAAACGAAGAATCCCCCAATCTGCCGAGCTGCGCCACCAAGGTCTCAGTGCTCAGCGGATGCTTGGCCGCCACCTGAAGCGGCATTTCGCTCCGCACGCAGAACGCTCCGCTCGTCAGCTCCAACGGCTCTCCGGGCTTGCCGCGAACGATGAGCGGAATGGCCGATTTTTTCTCAGCTGGCCGCGTGTTCTGCCAGAAACGGCGCAATTCTGAGTCCAATTTGGGGTCAGAAGTCTTGTAAAGCGTCTGGCCTGGCTTGATCCGATCGAAGTTGATGCCGCTGTAAGTGAGGTGAAAAATCAAGCGCTCGCCCTCGACCACCCAGATGCGCGCGCCCTGCTCAAGATCCCGGTTCTCCCCAGCATCAAACACGACTCCATCCCCCGCCGTGAAGGGAACCCCAGTCAATTTGCCCAATTTGATCCAGCCCGGCCCGCAGTCGATGATCTCACCGAGCAAGGGCCCACGCTTTTTACCAAATTTCCCGTGTGTGAGATACGGGTGGTTGGTGCCCGCAAACCAGCCCGTGCTGAGACCGCGCGAAAACGTCATTTCCAACTCGTAACGGTCAGCCGCGGTGATCGGTGACGGCTTTTCCTCCATCGCCGCATCCAATGCCTTCCGATAAACCCGGGTGACGGCGGAGACGTATTCGGGCGATTTCAAACGGCCTTCGATTTTGAAAGATTTCACGCCCGCCCGAACCAACTCAGGGATCAAATCCGCAGCGGCAAGGTCCTGCGGGCTGAGCAAATAACGCACCGCCCCCAAGTCCCGCGTTTCCCCATCCACAACGATTTCGTAGGGCATCCGGCAGGCTTGCGCGCATTCGCCGCGGTTTGCACTGCGCTGGCCAAGCGACTCGCTGGTGAGACACTGCCCGGAATAAGCGACACAGAGCGCTCCGTGAACGAAGACTTCCAAAGGGGTCTTCACCCCTTGCGAGGCGGCTTGAAATTTATGGATTTCCTTGATCGACAACTCGCGCGCGAGAACCGCCCGCTCCATCGGGAACAAGGATTCCAGAAATGCCAGGCCCTCCGGCGAGGTGATCGTCATCTGAGTGGAAGCGTGGAGCTCGACGTCCGGTGCGACCGTCCGCGCCAGCTTCGCCAATCCGAGATCTTGAATGATCAAAGCGTCCACACCCGCCGCCGCGATCTTGCGCAACTGCGCTTCCGCCGCCTCCAACTCGCTGGTGAAAATGAGCGTGTTCATCGCCACAAAACCCTTCACTCCATGGCGGTGAAGAAATTCCATGAGCTCTTCCAAATCCGCATCGATGAAATTATCCGCTCGCAAGCGGGCATTGAAACGCGGCAAGCCGAAGTAAATCGCATCCGCCCCGGCCGCAACCGCCGCACGGGCACAATCCCAATTTCCTGCGGGAGCTAGAAGTTCTGGGGTCAAGTCGGGTGCATGCGTTGCCATGGCGGGACTGAATCACGGCCAGCCCCCGAAAAACAGGCGCGATTTTCATCACCTGCAAAATTCCAGGGCAAGCAACGCACTTCACCCGCCCGAAGGCACGTCATCCTCCGCTCCGCGCCCTCGCGAGTTAGGCGACTTGGACTTGCTTATCCACGTCCTCCCGCAGGTTCTCGATGATGAACTCTTGTCGATCCGGCGTGTTTTTCCCCATGTAAAAGGCCAGCAACTCCTTCACTCCCTTGCCCTCCTCATATTCCACGGGGTCGAGGCGCATGTCCGGGCCAATCATGAAGCTGAACTCGTCAGGTGAAATTTCACCCAGCCCCTTGAAGCGGGTGATTTCCGCCGCTTTACCCAGCTTAGACAGCGCTTTTTTCCGCTCATCTTCATCGTAGCAATAAATGGTCTCCTTCTTGTTGCGGACACGGAATAGCGGGGTCTGCAAAATATACAAATGCCCATCCCGAATCATCTCCGGGAAAAATTGCAGGAAGAAAGTCAGCAACAACAAGCGAATGTGCATGCCGTCCACGTCGGCATCGGTGGCAATGACCACTTTGTTGTAGCGCAAGTATTCGATGCCATCCTCAATGTTCAAGGCCGCCTGCAATAGGGCAAACTCCTCGTTTTCATAAACAATCTTGCGCGGCAAGCTGTAGGTATTCAGCGGCTTGCCGCGGAGCGAGAACACGGCTTGGGTCTCAACATCACGACTCTTGGTGATCGATCCAGATGCTGAGTCTCCCTCGGTGATGAACAGGGTGGATTCTTCACGGCGCTTGTGCTTGCTATCATAACGGACGCGGCAGTCGCGCAGTTTTTTGTTATGCACCTTCGCCTGCTTCGAACGCTCGCGCGCCAGTTTTTGAATCCCCTTCAGATCCTTGCGCTCGCGCTCGGCGGCCATGATGCGCTTCTGAATCGCCTCTGCCACTTGCGGGTGCTTGTGCAGGTAGTTGTCGAGGTTGGTCTTGAGGAAGTTTCCAATAAAAGTCCGCAGCGACTCGCCTTCCGGCGCAATGCCGGCCGACCCGAGCTTGGTCTTGGTTTGCGATTCAAAAACCGGCTCCATGATCCGCACACAGACCGCCGCCTCGATGCCGGCACGGATGTCTGATGGCTCGTATTGTTTCTTGTAAAAACCACGGATCACCTGCACCAGCGCCTCGCGAAATGCAACAAGGTGCGTGCCTCCCTGCGAGGTATTTTGACCATTGACGAAGGTGTAGTATTCCTCACCGCTTTCAGGTGTGTGAGTGAAGGCGATCTCGATATCCTTACCAACCAAATGGATCGGCGGATAGAGGGCTTCGTTTTCCATCTCCTCACGCAGCAAGTCCAGCAGACCATCCTTCGAGCGGAACTTTTTTCCATTGAACACCAAGGTCAGCGCAGGATTCAGATAGGAGTAATAGCGGCACATTTTCTCCACGAACGCCTCTTTGTATTTCGCCTTGGCGGGGAATATCGTCCGATCCAACTCGAAGGCGAGACGCG
>JBILPN010000292.1:0-5241 GCA_044373865.1 Luteolibacter sp.
CCCAGCGGCGACCACGAATTGCCATTCCATTTTGCGACAAATCCTGCATCCACGCCACCAGCGGTATAGAAACTCCCCCCCGCATAAAGATCCGAGCCCGAACTGGCCAAGGCAAAAACAAAACTACCCATGCCTGACCCCAATGCGGACCACTGACTGCCATTCCACATGGCGATGTGATTCACAGGCAAGCCGCCAGCATTCAAGAACATCCCTCCGGCATACAAGTCGCCGCCAATCGCGACCAGCGCATGAACTGGCGCATCCGTGCCCACACCAAGATTTGACCATTCCACGCCATCCCACTTTGCGATACGATTTGCCTCCATGCCGCCCGCACTTGTAAAATCTCCCCCCACATAAAGATCCGTGCCAATCACGGCTAGAGCATTCACTTCACCATTCAAGCCGGAACCAAGTGCGCTCCATTCGCTGCCGTTCCACTTTGCGATGCGATTGGCGAAACGATTGTTGATGCTTGAGAATCGACCCGCAACATAAAGATCCGTCCCGGAAATTGCCATTGCATTCACTTTTTCATTGGTCCCCGCGCCAAGCGGAGAGAGCTCACTGCCATTCCATTTGCCAAAGTTACTAACGCCAAGATCCGCGGAAAAACTGCCCCCGACATAGAGGGAATTTCCCAAACCCGTCAATGTCCTGACACTTCCGGCCAGCGAGGTTTCGAGCGTATCCCAAGTTGATCCATTCCATTTCAACAGGCTTTCGCTAGAACCTGCATGCAAGGCTTGGTTGAAAACCGCCAAACTATTAACGTGAACTCTGGAATAATAGCCCATGCCCGACCAAGTGGTCCCATCCCATCGTGCGAGATTCCGAGCTCCTCCACAAATGAACCTGCCACCCGCGATCAAATCACCTTCAAACGAACTTAGAGAACTGACAATCACATAAAACCACTCATCTGGATCATCAAACAATGAAGTCTCGCTTTGTAGAGTGTCCCATGCTCCACCCGACCATTTGGCGACCGATGAACAATGTGCCTTCTCACTGCCGATCTGGTTGAACCAGCCTCCAACATACAAGTCCCCACCGATTGCATGCATGGACTGCACCACTCCAATACCATCACCGATTACGTTAAGAGTAACGCCAAGGTCCAAACTTGACCATTGGCTTCCGTCCCATTTCGCCACCGATCTCGCCGAAATACCGCCCGCGCTCGAAAAAACACCACCAGCGTAAATCTCACCTTGGATCGCGGCGAAGCATTGAACCCAAGGACTTCCACCGTTCCCGCCTATGCCAGACCCCAAAGCCGACCAACTTGTCCCGTCCCACTTGGCGACGCAACTGGCGGAAATTCCGCCTGCTGTTTTAAATCTCCCACCGGCATACAAAACTCCGTTAGAAAATAACAAGCCATACACCACCTGATCCACACCGGAGCCCATCGGCGACCAATTGCGACCATCCCACTTTGCGATCCGGTTGGCAGAAACCCCGCCAATCTGCGTAAAATCGCCGCCAATGTAGAGATTTCCAGATCCATCGGCCACAGACGCAGCAACTAAACCGTTGGGTCCTGATGCTTCATTGAAGCCGCTCCAGTTCGCATCGCTGAAGGTCGGATCAATCCTAACTGGATAGACCGCGCCTGCATCATTCACGTGAACCATCAATTCCGAATCGTCTCGCAAGGCACGCGAGTCATCAACCACCGCAAGGCTCGCGGGAAGAACCCGGCCAGTCGCATCTGTCACATGGAGGCGGGTGTAAGAAATTTTTCGTTGGGAATTTGCCAGCGACAGCAAAGCGCCGCCCGGCGTCGCTGCGGCGCTTGCGCCTTTCACCGAAAGAGTCAGCTTGAGCGCGCCGACTCCATCCGGTTGATCCAGCACTAGAAAGTCCTGTCGCACCCCGTCGATGCTGACTGAAAATTCTTCGACCAAGCCCGGTCGCGAAAACCTGGCATGTTCCGCCTCGACCGTCACCGATCCGCAGGACGGCAGCTGGGTCGATACTCCAGCACCACGCCCCACCCCAACCGCGACGATCTTGAATTCATCCACAACTGATCCCCCGAGCTCAGAACGGAGCGAAAGCCCTTGATCGGTGATCTCACCACTGAGTTTTTGAAAATCACAGCGCAGGCGTGCCCCGGTCACCGTCTCGATAATCGCTAGACCTTCTCCTGAATAGGCTTTCGCCGCTTCCGCTCCAATTTCTTCAAAGGGAATCGATTGGACCCGGGTGGCTGCATGTTCATCACAACGTCCAAGGTTTGAAAGAATCAGCATTCCAAGCATCACTGCGGTCCAACCCTTGATCCAAGTCCCAAGGTCAAGTGGCGCAATGTTGCTGCTTGCACCCAGATAACTTCGATCCGAATGACGTGCAAATTTCAAAATCATAGGCTCAAATCAATGAACCGGGTGCCCCCTTGCAACCAGCAGAATCCCATTTCAAAAAATGCAAAGTTTGCATGTTATTTCTGAGAGAATTCGAGACTGCTACAACTCCAATCCACGAGTGATCAAGTCCGGGCAGCATGATTGACCTGACTCGATCACCCACTCCCGCATTCCCCCTAAGCTGGGAATTCCAAGGATTGCGCTTGGCTCAGCTTGGGTCACGATCCATTGAGCAAACGAGGCTTGGGCCAAACCCAAAAGACCCACAGTCCCCTGCCCGATCGAACTGATTGAATCAACATCGCACACGTTTCACCTAGCAAATCGTCATGAAAGCTATGTCGAACTGCACGGCCGAACTTCTAAAAGTTAGATAAAACTGCTCAGATTGGCTTCCCGCTCCAACCACCGCCAAGCGCCTTGGCGAGGGCGGCGAGAGTGATCCGCTGCTGGGCATCGATCTGACTGAGAACCAGTTGGACGCGGAGCAACTCGCGCTCGGCATCCACCACTTCAAAATAGCTGGTTAGACCTTTGTCATAGCGCTCCTGCGAGAGTCTGCAAGTGTCCTGCGAGCTGGCGCGGGCACGCTCAAGAGCACTGCGAGAGCGTGCAAGGCCTTTGAGATCGACGAGCGCGTCCTCCACCTCGCGGAGCGCGACGAGCAGGGCCTGGCGGTACTTGGCGAGCGCTTCTTCGTAGCGACTGCGGGCGGCCTGAGCGCTCGATTTTTTCATTCCCCCATCGATGATTGGGGCGACAATGCCGGCCCCTAATGACAGCACGCGATTTTCCCAGTTCAGGAAATTGGCGATGTCGATCGACTCAAAACCACCGCCCGCGCTGAGCACAAAATCCGGATAAAAAGCCGCTTCCGCGACTCCAATTCTGGCGCTGGCAGCCCGGAGTTCCTGCTCGGCGGCGCGCACGTCGGGGCGGCGATTGAGAACATCCGCCGGAAGACCGGGAAGAATTTCAGGCAATGCATCATTCCCGGTGCGGAACGTCAGAGAAAAGGTCGAGGGCACGGTGCCGCACAGAACGGCAAGTGCGTTTTCTGCCGAGCCACGCTGGCGCTGGACGATGGCAAGATCATTCTGAGCGAGCTCGAACTCCGTGCGAGCGCGAGTGGTGGCGAGCCCGTCGGTGATGCCAGCTTCGGTTTTGGATTTCTGAATATCAAGCGCAGCTTGGCGGCTTTTTAAGGTGCTTTGCAGAACCATTTGCTGAGCATCAAGTCCGCGCAGGAGAAAATACTGCCGGGCGACCTCGGTGGCGACGCCGAGGCGCAGTGAATCCAGCCGCGCATCTGCGGCGGCTGCTTCCGCAGACGAAGCTTCAATCGCACGCTTGTTCCGGCCCCAGAGGTCGGGATCGTAGGCAAGATCGAAGCTGCTGCGGTAACGCTCAGATTGCAAATTCACATCGGCACCAGGCGGGATATTTTCGGATAGAATATCAGCAGAATTGCGGTTGATGCCAAGCTTGCTGCTGAGATCGAGGCTAGGAAAAAGTTTCGCCCGGTCCACACCGACAAGAGCGCGGGAGGTATCCACGCGGGACTTTGCCGCAGCAAGGTCGTTGTTAGCAACAAGTGCGCGCTCCACCAAGCGTGTGAGATCCCGGTCATTAAACAGCCGCCACCAATTGTCCGGGAGGCGAGTGGCTGCCGTGCTTGCAGACTCTTTCCACCTCGTTCCACTGGTGAAGTTAGGCAATTGAAAATCCGGGCCGACGCTGCACGACGGCAGACCGGATGCGGTCAGCAGGATTAGATAGATTTTTTTCATGGTTCAGTGGAACTCGGAGGCAAACGATCTTTCGGGAGTCTGCTGCCACGCCTTTAAGGACATCAGTTAGATTAGCTTCATTTCCGTTCCGATGCTCCGATGAATACATCCACTTGCTGCCCAACGTAAAGCGGCGGATCCGTCGGCCGGGTAAGCGAGTAAATGACTTGCAGCACGCGGGTGTCCACTCGCTCGGTGCTGGAACCCGTAAGCGAGACTTTTGGAATGATAAATGGCTCAATGCGGATGAACTCAAGCGGAAAGGTGACCGATGGATCCCCTTTGAGATAGCCGTAGGCTGGTTGACCTTGGCGAATGCGGACCGCGTTCTGCTCGTCAATGTCTGCACGGACCTGGAGCATCGCGGTTTCTCCGAGGATCATGGCCGGTGCCTTGGGTGAAGTGGCTGCATATTCACCAACGCGGACATTGACCTGAATGATCGTGCCGTCACGCGGAGCGCGAATGCTTAGCCGCTCGATAAGCAGCGAAATACGCTTGAGCGAGGTTTCCGAAGCGACGAGTTGTGCCTGTGCGAACAGGAGTTGAGCCTTGAAAACCGCAACGTCTTGCCTGCGGTTTTCCAAATCATCCCGGCTGACCGCACGGCTGTCGGTAACAGCTTCAAGGCGGGCCAACTGGGACTCAAGCTTGGCGAGTTGCGCCTGACTCACCTGAATTTGCGCGCGCGCTATTTCCTGCTGCGCTTGGGTGGAAAGCTGCTCTGCGCGGAGATCGCGATCATCAAGTCGCATCAAGGCTTGGTCTTTTTTAACCACATCATTCACGTTCACAAACACTTCAGCGACCAAACCCGGGAGCGGAACGCCAATGGCAACGTTCTCATGCAGCGCCTCTAGGATGCCAGTCGCCGCGACCGCATGGGCATACGGTTTTTGCGGTGGCATCACGGGTGGATCACCGGGCGGCGGCATCTGCCTCTCGGCTTGGATTTGCGAGACTAACACTATGGCGACAACGCCAAACATCGCGGCAGCAACCGAGCCATAGCTGAGAAATTTTGAAAAAAAGTTCATGAGAAAGAGAGTTGCAGGTCTGAAAGTCTAAAAGTG
>JBILPN010000293.1:0-5239 GCA_044373865.1 Luteolibacter sp.
GAATCGCCTCCATCAGAGCGGGGCCGGTGAGTCCGGATTCACGGATTTCGCGGACAGCCTTCTCGACCAAGTGGCGGTATTCCGGTTTCGCGCTGGCTTGGAGGATGAGCGAAGGATTGGTGGTCGCGTCCTGCGGCATGTAGCTCTTCATGGACTCAAAATCTCCAGTGTCAGCGACGACGGTGGTAAATTCCTTCAATTGATCAAGTTGTGTGCGGCTCATCAGGGGTGTGGGGTAATAGTGAGGGGGGTGAAATGGAAGGCAAAATGCGAAAGAATGCTTGGCCTCGTCATGAAAACCATTTCAGGCGGGGATGAAGCATTTTGAAGGTGAATGCGGCGAAGCTTGCGCCGAGCAGGTCCGCGAGCCAATCGAAAACGTCATTGCCGCTGCGGCCGGGGGTGAAAGTTTGGTGCCATTCATCCAGCCACCCGACGGCGGCAAGAATGAGCACGACCGAGGGGATGATTTTTTTCCAAGCCGGGCGCTCCGGGTTCAGGCGGAACAGGGCGGCAGTGAGCAGGCCGCCGCCGCCGAAAAAATAGCCGAAATGTTGGAGTTTATCGATGTGATGGATGGCGGGGGGCGCGCCTCCGCCAACGGAAAATGACGAGCATAACCACAAAACTGCGAACCAGAGGGCAAAGCTGGCGAACCAAAATCTCGGGCGACGTGGCAGCCGCGGCAGGCTCATTGCTTGCGCATTTCCTCCTCCAAGCGTTCCGCGAGCCACTGTTTCATCATCGACTGATAATTCAGGAAGCGCGAGCGTGCGATCCGCTTGATGCGGGAAAGCATGCGAGGGTCGAAGCGGAGCGTGATGGTTGTGGATTCGCGTGAATCCGCCTCGTGGACCGAGGCGGCCATCAGGCGGCCGTCTAGCTCGGTGGTTTCCCAGAAGCGGGCCTCCGCAGCCTCGTCGGCAAACTCGGGGATGTCAGTCCAGCGGGTGATGGAATTCATGGTTGGGGACGGTGAGAGGTTAGCGGTATTCGGCGTATTTCCGATCATAAAACTTCTGTTCCGAGTCCGCCATGTCGCGAGCTGCGACGACACGAGTGGTTTTCCCATCGGTCCAGAAGGCAAAGAACAAATAGCGGTCGGCCACCGTGCGGCCAAGTGCGTAGTAGCGAGACGCGCGGTCCGCGCGTTCGTTGTCTGGCAAAAAGCGCACGGCGAAGGGGTCCTCGAAAGCTTCTTCAAGCTCGCGGGGTTTGATGTTTCGAAGATCGAATTGAACGTCGAGGAGGTCGAGTTCCATGCCGACAGTCTGCGGATGAGGCGGAAAAGTGCAACAAAGACTTTGAATGGATTCAAAAAGACGGAGGAGGTGGCGCTGGATTTACTTTTGAGCCCGAGCGAAAAACCGCTGGTTTATTCCCACAAATCTTCATGCTGCCCGTCTATCTTCTTGCCTCGGCGGCGAGAACCACGGAGAAGTCGGGGCTAGGAAATCTCATCGATTTTCGTTCCCCCATCGGTCCGCCCCCGCAGATCCGCCCCCCTTATATCATGAAATTACGACAAACCCAGCTCTCACCAGATGGAGCGTGGACTGACTCTGCTGGCGAGCTTGCGCCTTGTGATGCGCAATTGGTTTTGGCCTTTGGCATTCGTGAGTTGCTTGAAGCGCCGGAGCTTTACCAACGCGTGAGCGAGCGATTTCCTGCGGCGCACGTGGTCATGGCTTCGACTTCTGGGAACTTGCTTGACCAAATGATCGACGACAGCGGAGTGATTTGCACGGCGCTTGAGTTGGAGAAATCCAGCTTGCGCGTGGTCAGCGGGAATTTGTCTGCCTATCCGGATTTGGCGACGCTCAGCCGTTGCTTGGCGGATGAGTTGCTGGAACCGGACTTGAAGCATATTTTCATTCTGTCCGATGGCGGCATGGTCAACGGGACGGTTTTGATCGATGCGATCAATGCCAAGTTGCCGCCGGGAGCGACGGTGACTGGTGGCTTGGCGGGTGATGGCACGGCGTTCGTAAAGACGGTGGTGGGTTTGAATGCGCCGCCAAGTTCTGGCACGATTGTGGCGATCGGATTTTACGGCGCTGCCCTGCAGGTCGGAATCGGCAGTTCGGGCGGGTGGACGAGCTTCGGGCCGGAACGGGTCGTGACGAAAGCGGAGGGGAATTGCCTGCATGAGTTGGATGGAAAACCGGCCTTGCAGCTCTACAAAACCTACTTGGGAGATCAAGCGGCGGGTTTGCCTGCCTCTGCGCTGCGTTTCCCACTTTCCGTGACCCCGCCGGGCAGTTCGGGGCCGGTGGTGCGGACGATTTTATCGATTGATGAGCTCACGCATCAGATGACGTTCGCCGGCGATATTCCGGAGGGCGCCAAGGCGCAATTGATGCGTGCCTCCTATGAGGACCTCATCGATGGCGCGCAGCAGGCGGCTCAGCAGGCCGGGCAGGCGCAGTCCGGGCTGGTAGGTGCCGAGTTGGTCTTGTGCGTGAGCTGCGTTGGGCGGCGGATTGTGCTAGGCCAGCGGACGGAGGAGGAGCTTGAGTGTGTGCGTGAAGTGTGTGGGGAAGGGGCGGTGCTTTGCGGTTTTTACTCTTACGGCGAGCTTGCGCCTTCTAGGCCGCAGGAGTGCTGTCAGTTGCAAAATCAAACGATGACGATTACCCGGCTTTGTGAAGTTTAAACGATGGCGATTCATTCATTGTTAGCGCGTCAATTGCGGCGCAGTTTTGGTTCGGTGGAGCAAGTTCCGGAAGCGGTGCGTGGCTTTGTTGCTTTGGTGGATTCTGCCTATCAACAATTTGATCGTGATCGACTGCTGGCGGAGCATGCGATGCGTGTGAGTTCTGCCGAATTGACGGAGGCGAATGAGGCTTTGACCGATCAAAACGGCAAAAATGCAGAGGTTTTGGAGAAATTGAAGACCACCTTGCAGTTGCTGGATTGCGATGCGCTCGACTCGCAGGGAGATATTGATTTGTTGAAAATTGCCGATGACATTGCGCACTTGGCGGGCTTGCGAAGCGATACGGAGCATGCCTTGCGCGCGGCGAAAGAGGCGGCGGATGCGGCGAACAAGGCGAAGAGTGATTTCCTTGCAAACATGAGTCACGAGATCCGCACGCCGCTCAATGCCGTGGTGGGAATGACGAGTTTGTTGCTGGATTCCGAGCTTTCGCCAGAGCAGACGGATTATGTGGAAACCATCCGCAACAACAGCGACGCCTTACTCAACATCATCAGCGATATTTTGGATTTCTCCAAGATTGAGGCCGGGAAGATGGAGGTGGAAAGCATCCCATGTGACTTGTACGGGACCGTGGAGCAGGTCATTGACATGTTCTCTAGCAAGACTTCCGAGACCTTGTTGGATTTGGGGGCATTTATTTCGCCCGAGGTTCCACGGTGGGTGATTTCCGATCCGACTCGCTTGCGGCAGATTTTGGTGAATTTGGTGGGCAATGCCATCCGCTTCACGCCCGAGGGAGGCATCGGGATATTTGTGAGTGCCAAGGAGCAGGATGGGAATTGGCGCATTCTGTTCGCGGTTGAGGACACTGGCATCGGCATTCCGAAGGAGCGGATGCACCGTTTGTTTCAGGCATTCACGCAGGTGGATAGTTCGACTACGCGGAAGTTTGGAGGGACAGGCTTGGGCTTGGCGATTTCCCAGCGCTTGGTTTCCATGTTGGGTGGCTCGATCTGGGCTGCGAGCGAATTGCGCCGTGGTTCGACATTCTTTTTTGACATTCAGGCGCGGGAAATTTGCGCGGCCGATGTAAGTCGTGCGCCGCAGATTGACATGCGCCCCTTGGCGGGGCGGCATGTTTTGGTGGTGGATGACATCGCGATCAACCGCAGGATTTTAGAACAACAGTTAGGCAGTGCCGGTTTCGTGGTGCACCTTGCGGCGGACCCGAATGCGGCGATTGATTTTTTCCGTCAGGGGATGGTGTTTGATCTCATTCTGTTGGATTTTAACATGCCGGTCATGGACGGGGCAGAGTTGGCCCTGGAGTTGTCACGCAGGTATCCAGAGAGTTTGCCTCCGATTATTCTGCTGAGTTCGCGGGGGCAGCAGCCAGATCCGGCGGGTGCGTTGATTCACCGTCGTTTGGCAAAACCGGTGAAGCCGAGTGAATTGTTTCGGGTGATTGCGGAGACCTTGCAGCCAGCGTTGCAGATTGCGTCGAAGGTGCGAGCGGTGCCGGAATACGACCAGACTTTTGCAAAGCGCTTTCCGTTGCGGATTCTCGTGGCGGAGGATATTGCGGTGAACCGTAAAGTGATTCACTTGTTTTTGGTGCGATTGGGCTACCGCGCAGATTTGGTGGCGGATGGTGTGGAGGCGGTGGCGGCAGAGGGGAGTTTCAGCTATGATGTCATTTTGATGGATTTGCAAATGCCTGAGCTCGACGGGATTTCCGCCACTCGGATTCTGCGGTCCAAGCCGCGCGGGAGTTTTCATCCGTATATTATTGCGCTTACAGCCAGTGTGCAGGCGGAGCAGCAAAGCGAGGCGAAGGAGGTGGGATTTCAAGACTATCTGAGCAAGCCCTTGCGTCCGGAGTCTCTCGCGGACGCCTTGCAGCGTGCGCACGAGTGGCTTTCAGAAAATCCGCGTCCGGGCCCGACTGAGTAGGACGTGGCGGTGAATTTCCGCTTGGAAATGCGGGTTTAGCGTTGAGCTGGGCGTCCGCGGTGACGTGCGTAGCGGTCGTTTCTTCGCTCTTGAATCTGGGCGAAGATGGGGAAGGATGGCGGGGCGCTGCGCTTACAAATTGGCCGAATCAAATGATCCCCACACCCCGACAGATTTTTGCGAGTTTCGAGCGCGGAGAGATCGAGCGTGAGGAAATGCATGCGATGATGGCCTTGCACGCACGCGAGTTGATTCAGGAAATGGAGGAGGATCGGCAGAATCCGGCGGCGGCTTGGATTGAGAGCGTGTTGGCACGTCGTGCTGTTTCGCGTTTGGTGCGCCGCCATGGTTCGCGCTTGCTGCGTGAGGTGTTGGTTGCGCTGGCGGATGTTCCAGACTTCCCGGCGGCCCGTGGTCTGTGGAATGCGGCGCACCCGGATGTGCCGCTGCATTGTTTTTTAAGGATGAGGCGCGAACCGGTTTTTCGGATTTTGAATCTGGAACTCGTTGCTGGCGGCGTCCAGGTCGCGGTGGAATATGGGGAAGCGGGGCAGGGGAGGACGACCCAACAGCGGAAATTCCATCTCGCGCGGAATCTGTCGTGGAAACTTGAGGTGCAGGAGG